>NZ_JCAKNE010000011.1:0-131553 GCF_059515965.1 Propioniciclava sp. LT432
CCGTGATGCCTCATGTCAATACCTCCGGATGGATTAGGTCGTTGCCTCACCTGTGACCTCCGGTTCGGCAGGAGTCGTTGCCTCACGTGTCTCCTCCGGTTCAGCCGGTCGCGGCACGGCGTTGCCGGGCGGTACGGCCCTTGGCCTGGGCGAGGGCTTCGAGGCGTCCGGTGTGGTGGAGGATCTCGCGTTGCAGGGCACCGAGGCGAAGCTTCTTGAACCGGGCGTTCATCGTGATCACGGGCCGTTTCCGGGTCGCGGGGTGGGCGAGGGCACGCTGGTGCGGGGTGGCGGCCTGGTGGTACTTCTTGACGACCTTGGCGCCGTCGCGGTGCTTGGAGGCCAGCTTCAGGCTGGGCAGGAAGTAGTTCGCGAACGCGTCATCCAACGCCCAGATCCGGTTCAGCAGCTCGAGCTCGGCGTCGGTGTCGTACCGGTAGTAGCCGACCAACTCCCGCACCCGGGCCCAGTTCTTCTGCTCCACGTAACAGCCGTCGTTCTTCTTCCCCGCCCGCCCGCGCGTGAACGTGATCTTGCGGGTCTCGCAGTAGTGCAGGAAGTGGTGGTTGATGAACTCCGACCCGTTGTCGGAATCGATCCCCACGATCGGGAACGGGAACATCCCGGCGGCGTGGTCGATGGCCTCGATCACCCACCGACGGGCCCGGTTCGGCACCGACCGGTTCACCGTCCACCCCGTCGCCACATCGGTCATCGTCAACGTGTAGCAGTACTCACCCGAGGCCACCCCACCGTCGTGGGCGACCAGGTCGATCTCGACGAACCCCGGCGTCGCATCGTCCCAGTCAGCGAACGTGCGGATCGGGATCTGGTGTTTCAACAACGACCCCGGCTTGGTGTGCGTCCGGCCGCGTAGCGTCATCCGCTTCCGCTCCCCGGCGAGCATCCGGTCGATCGTGGCCGCCGAGATACCGGCCAACAACTCGGCCTGGGTGTCGTCCAAGACGATCTCCCCCTCCACCCGCAGCAGGGGCACCAGCACGGGCATGAACGGCGCCAGGATCTTCCCCGCCGGCGCCCGCAACAGGGTCCAACAGCGCACCAGGGCGGGCAGCAGGTCATCGCCGTAGACCCGCGACCGCGGCTTGCGAGGCCGGACCGGTTTGACGACCAGCACCTCCCGTAACGCCGCCCGCGCATAGTCACGATGCCAGCCCGTCAACTCGACCAACTCGTCCAGGATCCGCGACTTCCCGGCCCGGTCCGCCCCCTTGTAGGCCAACGCCTTCTTCACCGTGACAGCCCTGCGCTCGCTCAAGGTCAGCTCCATCCCCGGATCGTTCAGGCGGAGACCCTTACGCGAGGCAACGACACCCCCGAACCGGAGAAACTCACCTGAGGCAACGACCCCCTCGAAGCGGAGGTCTTAGGTGAGTCAACTCGGGGTCTTGTCTTTGTTGTGTGCCCACGAGTACCTTGCCTCATACGCTCGGGCCCTGGAGCGTGGCCTTGGAGGCTGCAATGGAGGCTGCAATGGAGCGCCAGGAGATCGTCGGGGAGCAGTTCGACCGCGCGACCGCGACCCAATTCGTCCGGACCTCGATCGACGAGCGGGGGGTGGCGGTCGTGACGCTGGCCGCGCCGGCGACCCGCAATGCCCTGTCGGAGCGCCTGCTCGACGAGTTGCTGGACGCCCTGGCTGCCTGCGAGCAGCGGGAGGACGTGCGCGTCCTCGTGCTGGCGGCCGAGGGGACGGCGTTCTGCGCGGGCGCGGACCTGAGATCCACGGCCGGACGGATGGACGGGATCATCTCGCGGCTGGTCGCCGTCGAGTCCGCCATCGTGAAGCACCGTGTCCCCGTCATCGCGCGCGTCCAGGGACCGGCGCGCGCCGGGGGGATCGGGATCATCGCGGCGTGCGACATCGCCATCGCCTCCACCGAGAGCGACTTCGCCCTCACGGAGGCGCGGCTCGGGCTGGCGCCCGCGGCCATCAGCCTGACGATCCTGCCCCGGATCACCGCGCGGGGGGCGTCCGAACTCATGCTCACCGGCCGGCGCTTCACCGCGGAGGAGGCGCGGGCCGACGGGCTCGTGACCACGGTCGTCGCTCCCGACGACCTCGACGACGGGGTCGAACGGACCGTCGCCGAGATCCTCGGGGCCGAGCCCCAGGGCGTCCAGGCGACCAAGGCGTTGGTCAACGCGCCGCTGGCGCACCACATCGAGGCCAACGCGGCGCGGATGGTGGCGTTGTCCGCGGACCTCTTCGCCAGCGACGTGGCCCAACGCGCCGCCGAGCGGTTCCGGTCCCCGGCGGCCCCTTCCGGCACCTCGAAGGGAGCACGTCCGTGACCGACGGCCTCAGGGAGTTGACCGCGGACCTGGAGCGGCGCCTGAGGGAGGTCCGGGTCGGGGGGACCGAGGCGGCCCGCAACAAGCACGTCGCGCGCGGCAAGATGCTGCCGCGCGATCGGGTGGACGCCCTCCTCGACCCCGGCAGTCCGTTCCTCGAGCTGAGCCCGCTGGCCGCCTGGGGAATGTACGGCGACGAGGTCCCGAGTGCCGGGATGATCACCGGGGTCGGCCGGGTCTCGGGGCGCGACTGCGTGATCGTCGCGAACGATGCCACGGTGAAGGGCGGCACCTACTACCCGCTGACGGTCAAGAAGCACCTGCGTGCGCAGGAGGTCGCCCTCCAGAACAACCTGCCGTGCCTGTACCTGGTGGATTCGGGCGGCGGGTTCCTCCCGCTCCAGGACGGCGTGTTCCCGGACAAGGACCACTTCGGGCGCATCTTCTACAACCAGGCCCAGATGAGCGCCCGGGGCATCCCGCAGGTCTCGGCGGTCCTGGGGTCGTGCACCGCGGGGGGCGCCTACATCCCCGCGATGTCGGACGAGACGGTCATCGTCCGCAACCAAGGGACGATCTTCCTGGGCGGCCCGCCCCTGGTGAAGGCCGCCACGGGTGAGGTCGTCACGGCCGAGGAACTCGGCGGCGGGGACGTCCACGCCCGCACCTCGGGCGTGGTCGACCACCTGGCCGAGGACGACGCGCACGCCCTGGAGATCATCCGCGGCATCGTCGCCACGATCGCCCCGGTGCCCGAGCTGAGCCTGGTCCCGGCGACGCCGCGCGAGCCGGTGGACGACCCCGAGGGCCTCTACGACGTCGTCCCCACCTCCTCGCGCATCCAGTACGACGTCCGTGAGGTCATCCGCCGGATCGTCGACGGGTCGGAGCTCCGTGAGTTCAAGGAGCTCTACGGCACCACGCTCGTCTGCGGATTCGCGCGCATCTGGGGTTACCAGGTGGGGATTGTGGCGAACAACGGCATCCTCTTCTCGGAGTCCGCCCTCAAGGGGGCGCACTTCATCGAGGTCTGCAACCAACGGCGCATCCCGCTGGTCTTCCTGCAGAACATCAGCGGCTTCATGGTGGGCAAGGAGTACGAGAACGCCGGCATCACGAAGGACGGCGCGAAGCTGGTCACCGCCGTGGCGTCGTCGGTGGTCCCGAAGTTCACGGTGATCATCGGCGGGTCGTTCGGGGCCGGGAACTACGGCATGTGTGGGCGCGCCTACGAACCCCGCTTCCTCTGGATGTGGCCCAATGCCCGCATCTCAATCATGGGCGGGGAGCAGGGCGGCCTCGGTCCTCGCGACCGTCCGTCGGGACGCCATCGAAGCCAAGGGCGACACGTGGTCCGCCGCGGAGGAGGCCGCCTTCAAGGAACCCATCCTGGAGCAGTTCGAGGAGCAGGCGTCCGCCTACTACGCGACGGCCCGGCTGTGGGACGACGGGGTGATCGACCCCGTCGACACGCGCCGGGTCCTGGGCATGGGCCTCTCCGTGGCGGCGAACGCGCCGATTCCCCACCCCTCCTACGGCGTCTTCAGGATGTGAGGGGAGCCATGACCTTCTCCAGCGTGCTGGTCGCCAACCGTGGCGAGATCGCGGTCAGGGTCATCCGCGCCGCGCGGGCGCGCGGTCTGCGCACCGTCGCGGTGTACTCGGACGCCGACGTCGCGGCCCAGCACGTCCGTGAGGCCGACGTGGCGCTCCGGATCGGCCCGGCGCCCGCGCTCGCCTCATACCTGAACGTGGACGCCCTCCTCGCCGCGGCGCGCCGATCGGGGGCCGAGGCCGTCCATCCGGGATACGGCTTCCTCTCCGAGAACGCCGGCTTCGCCCGTGCAGTCACCGAGGCGGGGCTGACGTTCATCGGCCCGGACGCCAGCGTCATCGAACTGATGGGGCGCAAGGACAAGGCGCGGGAGGTCGCCGAGCGGGCCGGCGTCCCCGTCGTCCCGTCCGCGGTCGTGACTGCCGGTGACCCGCCCCAAGGCGTCCCGTTCCCGCTCATGGTCAAGGCCGCCGCCGGCGGCGGTGGCAAGGGCATGCGGATCGTCCACGACCCCGCGGCGTTCGCGGAGGCGTTCGAGGCGGCGCGGCGTGAGGCGGGGGCGGCGTTCGGCGACGACACGATGATCGTCGAGCAGTACGTCGAACGGGGGCGGCACGTCGAGGTCCAGGTCCTGGGGGACCTCCACGGGAACGTGGTGCACCTCTTCGAACGCGACTGCTCCACGCAGCGACGCCACCAGAAGGTCGTGGAGGAGGCGCCCGCGCCGGGCCTCAGCCCCGCGCTTCGCACCACCTTGACGGACGCCGCGGTCCGGCTGGCCCGGTCGGTCGGGTACACGAACGCCGGGACCGTGGAGTTCATGGTGGCCGGCGACACCGTCCACTTCCTCGAGATGAACACCCGCATCCAGGTGGAGCACCCCGTCACGGAGTTGGTCACGGGGCTGGACCTGGTCGACCTCCAGTTCGCCATCGCCGCGGGCGAACCGCTTCCGTTCGAGCAGGCGGACGTGCGGTGCGAGGGCCATGCCATCGAGGCGCGCGTCTACGCGGAGGATCCCTACCACGGCTACCTCCCCCAGACCGGCACGGTGCGCCTGCTGAGCTGGGGCGGGGGCGTCCGGTGGGAGACCGCGCTCGAGGCGGGTCAGACGGTCGGGACGTCCTACGACCCGCTGGTCGCGAAGGTGATCGCCCACGCGCCCACGCGGGACGGAGCCCGGGCACGGCTGGCCGCGGCCCTGCGCGACACCGCGATCCTGGGCCTCACGACCAACGCCGGCTTCCTGGCGGACCTCGTCGAGTCGGCCCCCTTCGCCGCGGGCGAGGTGGACACGTCGTTCCTGGACCGGACGCCCGAACCGACCCCGGCTCCCGATTGGACGCCCCACGCGGTCGTCGCCGCGTGGGTGCTCGCCACGCCGAACGACCCCGCGGCCGGACCCTTCGGGGTGGGGGACGGGTGGCGCCTGGGGGCCGAGCGCGCTCCGTGGTCCCGGCGTCTGGCGCGGGCCGGGCAGGCGCTCGACGTCGGTGTCGACCGGGTCGCCGGGCGCGTCCTGGTCGACGGGCGGGTGCACGAGGTCAGGGCGTCCGCCGACGAGGGCACCGAGGTGCGACTGGAGATCGACGGGCTCCTCCGTCGGGCCCACGTCCTGCGCACGGACGACGCGGTCCTGGTGTCGGTCGACGGCCACGCCACCCGCTTCAGCGCGGCCACCCACATGGGGTTGGGGTCGGACGCTGCCACCGCCGACGGCACGATCACGGCACCGATGCCCGGCGTGGTCCTCAGCGTCACCGCGGAGCCGGGCCAACACGTGGTGGCCGGGGAGGTCCTGGGAACGATGGAGGCCATGAAGATGGAGCTCGCCCTGCGGGCGCCGACGGACGGTCAGGTCACCCAGGTACTCCTCAAGACGGGGGACCAACTGGCCATGGGGGACCGCATCTTCGTCCTGGAGCCGAGCGATGCGTGACCGCGACCTCCCCACCCCGGTCCGTGTCGACGGGTTCCCGACCTCCGTCACCGTCCACGAGGTGGGTCCCCGGGACGGGCTGCAGAACGAGGCGGAGATCGTGCCCGTCGCCGACAAGGCCGAGTTCATCCGGCGACTGGCCGCCGCGGGGCTGCCCTACGTCGAGGCCACGAGCTTCGTTCGGCCGTCGTGGGTTCCGCAACTGGCCGACGCGTCCGAACTCCTGGCGGCGCTGACGGCGTCCGGGGACTTCGTCCCGGCCCGCATGCCCGTCCTCGTGCCCAACGAGGCGGGCCTGGAGCGTGCGCTGGCCGCGGGGGCCGGCCACATCGGCGTGTTCGCCAGCGCCACGGAGACCTTCGCCCAGCGCAACCTCAACCGAAGCCTGCGCGGCCAGTTCACCCTGATCGAGCCGACCGTGGCGCGGGCCCTGGCCGCGGGGGTGCGCGTGAGGGGCTACGTGTCCATGTGCTTCGGCGACCCGTGGGAGGGCCCCGTCCCGATCGAGGCGGTCGTCGCGGTCGGTGCCAAGCTCGTCGAATCGGGCGTGGAACAGCTGTCCCTCGGTGACACCATCGGAGTGGGCACCCCGGGGCACGTCGAGCAACTGGTGGAGGCGTTCGACCGGGCGGGCGTGCCGAGGAGCCGCCTCGCCCTGCACTTCCACGACACCTACGGCCAGGCAGTGGGCAATGTGCAGGCGGGACTCCGTTCCGGGGTCACGACGTTCGACGCCTCGGCTGGGGGCCTCGGGGGATGCCCCTACGCGCTCTCGGCCACCGGCAACCTCGCCACGGAAGACCTCGTCTGGCTCCTGGACGGCCTCGGCATCGACCACGGGATCGACTTGGACGCCCTGGTCGAGACGTCGCTGTGGATGGCCTCGTTACTGGGTCGGCCGGCGCCGTCGAAGGTCGTCGCGGCCCTGTCGAAACGGAGGTCAGGAGCATGAGGATCCTCGTCCTCGTCAAGGAGGTCCCGGACACCTACGGTGCTCGACGACTGGACGCCGAAACCGGCCTCATCGTCCGGTCGGACGGGCCTGCGCTGGACGAGATCTCCGAGCGCGCGCTCGAAGTCGCGCTCAATCACGCCGACCACAACCCGGGGACCGAGGTGGTCGCGGTGTGCATGGGGCCGCCCACGGCGGCGACGTCGGTGCGCAAGGCGCTGGCCATGGGGGCGGATTCCGCCCTGCACATCTCCGACGACGACCTCGTCGGGGCGGACGCCATCCTCACGGCCACGGCTCTGGCCGCCGCCATCCGCCGCGCGCCCTTCGACCTCGTGATCACGGGGAACGCCTCGACCGACGGGGTCGGCGGCGTGCTGCCGGTCCTGCTGTCCGAACTCCTGGACGTCCCCGCGGCCACCCTGCTCACCACGCTGGAGATCACGGAGGGGACGCTCCACGGAACACGCGTGGCCGACGGCGTCCGGATGACGGTCACGGCCTCCCTGCCCGCTGTGGTGTCCATCACGGAGGCGTTCCCCGATCCGCGGTTCCCCAGCTTCAAGGGGACGATGGCCGCCAAGAAGAAGCCGCTCGAGCAGCTCACCCTCGGCGACCTCGGCATCACCGTCGACCCCGCCGCCACGCCCTACTCGATCATGACGTCCGTCGCCGCCAGGCCACCCCGCACGGCCGGGACCAAGATCACCGACAGCGGCGACGCGGGGCTCCAACTCGCCGCTTTCCTCCGCTCCGCCAATCTGGGATCGAGGACGCCATGACCAGCGACCACACGATCCTCGTCCTGCTGGACACCACGCCCGGCGGAGCACTGGCCCCGACCGGCGCCGAGGTCGTCGGGGCGGCGTCCGAACTTGGTGACGTGGTCGCCCTCGTGGTGGCCCCCGAGGGGGTCCTGGCCGGACTGGCCCGGGACGCCGCCGGTGTGGGCGCCCAGCGCGTCCTCACCTTCGCGCAGCCCGACGGGCCGGGCACGCACGAGGCCGATGCGCTGAGCGCGGCCTGCCGCCAGGAGAACCCCGTCGCGGTGCTCGCGGCGCATTCGATCCGGGGGCGTGAGGCGTTGGCCCGCGCCGCGCTCCGCACCGGGGGAGCCTTGGCCTGGGACGCCGTCGGGCTCTCCCGCGACGACCTCGGCGTCCTGGCGCAGCACTCGCCGTTGGGCGGCTCGTTCCAGGTGACCAGCGCCGCGACGTTCGGGACGCTCTTCGTCACGCTCCGGCCGGGTGCCGTCCACGACCGGGCGGGGGCACGGGAGCCAGCGGTGTCCCAGCTCGAGGTCGAATCCCAGGAGCGTCGGGCGGTGGCGGTGAGCGACGTGGAGCCGGTCGAGGTGGCGTCCGAACGGCCCCCCTTGTCGACGGCCGCCCGGGTGGTCGCGGGTGGCCGCGGTCTGGGCAGCCGGGAGGGTTTCGCGCTCGTCGAGCGATTGGCGGACGCCCTGGGCGCCGCCGTCGGTGCGTCGCGCGCAGCGGTGGACGCCGGCTTCATCGACGCCAGCCACCAGGTCGGACAGACCGGCGTCCTGGTGTCGCCCCAGCTGTACGTCGCCCTGGGCATCTCGGGAGCGACCCAGCACCGCGTGGGCATGCAGACGGCCGGGACGATCGTGGTGATCAACAGCGACCCCTCCGCGCCGATCTTCGACATCGCTGACTTCGGCGTCGTCGGGGACGTGTTCACCGTCGTCCCGCAGTTGATCGAGGCGCTGGACGCCGAGGCGGGTGGGTGACGATGGGCGCGCCATCGGTCCGGCAGGGGCTACCCCGCACACGCGGTGGGGATCCCTGGCCCCCCGCCGGCGTGGGGATGGCGGAAGCAACGCCGCCCGGGGCGGAGGCGGTCGCTGTGCCGAGCCGCGACATCGCTCCCGATCCCGGTCCGGACGTGCTGCGCTCGGCCGAGCCGTTGGCTGTTTCTGCTGGCCACGTCGCCCTCCGACAGGGATTGCCAAGGTCCCCGGGACAGGAACCCTGGCCCCCCGCCGGCGTGGCCGTCGCGCCGGCGTCCGTGGAAGTGTCTCCTGCGGCGTCCGTGGAAGTTACTCCGGCGGCGTCCGCGGAAGTGCCTTCCTTGGCCGCCGCGGAGGTGACGGACGCGCGGTCCCCGCAGAAGCCCTCGAGGAAGTGGCCCTGGATCACGCTCGCCGGCGCCGCGGTGGCGTCCGTCGTCCTGGTCCTCGTCGCCCGGTGGCTCCGCACGGAGGACGCCGGCGTCCAGTTCGTCGCCCGCTACCCCGGGACCTACCCGCTCCCGGACGGGGCTCCGGTCGGGATCCCCGCCTGGCTCGCGTGGCAGCACTTCTTCAATTTCTTCCTGATGGTCCTCATCGTGCGAACCGGCCTCCAGATCCATGGTGAGAAGCGGCCGCCCGCCTACTGGACCCCCCGTGGGGACTCCGGCCGCAAGGTGAGCATCACCGTGTGGTTCCACCAGGCCCTGGACGTCCTGTGGCTCGCCAATGGGGCCCTGTTCCTGGTCTTGCTCTTCGCGACGGGCCAGTGGGTGCGGGTCGTCCCGACCAGCCCGGACGTGTTCCCGCATGCCGTGAGCGTCGCGCTGCAGTACCTGTCCCTGACGACACCGGCGGAGAACGGGTGGGTCCACTACAACGCGCTCCAACAGCTCGCCTACTTCGTGACCATCTTCGTCGCCGCGCCGCTGTCGGTGCTCTCGGGCCTGCGCCTGAGCAGCCTGTGGCCCCAGCAGGACGGGAGGCTGAGCAGGGTCTTCCCCGTGGGGGTGGCCCGGGCCATCCACTTCCCGGTGATGGTCTACTTCGTCGTCTTCATCGTCACCCACGTGGTGATGGTGCTGGTCACGGGAGCCCGGAGGAACCTGAACCACATGTTCGCCGGACGCGGCTCGGCGACGGATCCCCTGGCGTACGCGACGGACTGGACCGGAGTGGTCATGCTCGGCGTCGCGGTCATTGTCACGGCGGTGGCCTGGATCGCCGCCCGGCCGGCCGTCCTCGCTGCGCTGGCCGGGTTCACGGGGCGGGTGACCAACCGCTGACCGTCCCAGCACCTTCCCGTCACCCGCCGGATGAGCGCACTCGCGCCGTTTCTATCCGTGGCATCCTTCTGGACCTGGCGCGCGGGAGGGGCGCACGTTTCCTCACCCGGCGGATCTTTCCTCATCCGGGGGATGTTTGCTCATCCGGCGCCGAGAGAGCCGGCGCCGGGGGAGACAGCCGCCAGGGAAGACAACCCCAAGGAAGACAACCCCAAGGAAGCCAACCCCAAGGAAGCCAACCCCAGTAAAGCTGGCGCACGCCGCGCGGTGCAGCGAGCCGCCGGTTTGTTCGGGCACCGTCCCGGGTAGTGCAGCAGAAGTGACCGCGGCGATGTGCCCGGCCCAGATCCAGGAGGTGTCAGATGGTGGTTCGCGATCCTCTCCAGACACTGAGGAGTTCCGATCTCGGGAAGCCCCGCTTCGCCAAGGCCTACGGCTTCGGCCTCGTCACCGGCGTGCTGTTCCTCGGAGCCTGGATCGGCCAATTCGTCACCCAGCTGATGGTGGTGCGCAACGAAGCCGAACAGCACGGCGCTCCCTTCGCCTGGAGCGATTTCCTCGCGCAGTTCTTCGCGTCCACGTTCGAGAACTGGCAGTCGGAGTTCCTCCAGCTCGTGTGGCAGGCCGCCGGACTGGGGCTGTTGCTGTTCTGGGGGTCCTCCCAGTCCCGCGAGTCCGACGAACGCATCGAGGCCAAGATCGACCTGCTCCTCGAGAAGCAGGGCATGGATCCCGACGCCGTCACGCGTGAGGTCAACGGAGCCGTCTGAGGTGGACGGCGATGAGCGCCCAGGTGGACGGTGATGAGCGGCCGGCTTCCCGATGAACCCGTCGCGATCCCCGTCAACCTGCAGGACTGGGAGGACCTGACCTTCCTGCACTGGGAATTCCCCGTCGGCGTGATCCAGGGGTTGCTACCCCCTGAGTTGCGCGCCCAGGAGTGGGAGGGCAGCACGTGGGTGGGTCTGACACCCTTCCGCATGGCGCGGGTCCGGGTGCCCGGCCTGCCCACCATCCCGGGGTGGGGAGCGTTCGCGGAGATGAACGTCCGCACGTACGTCCGGGGCCCCGGAGGCAAAGACGGCATCTGGTTCCTCGGGATGGTCGTGGCCAAGCCGACCTTCGCCCTGGCCCTGCGCACGCTCGGGTTGCCCTACCTGCCCTCGGACAGTGCCGTCCTCAGCTGCGACGGTGGGGTCACCCACCGGTTCGGTGCTCCGGGCCTGAAGGGGTCGGGCGCCGACGACTGGTTCCTGGCACGCACCGAGTGGGGGGACCCGCTGCCCGAGGCGGAGCGGACCCCGCTCGTCGACAGCCTGACCGGCCGCTGGAACGCGTTCCACCGGCGGGCGGGCGTCCTGTGGCGGACGCCCGTGGAGCACGAGCCCTGGCCCTTGCTGCGCGCAACGGTCTCCGGACGCCTCACGGCGCCGCTGCGCTGGGTGGGTCTGCCCGAACCGAAGGGACCGCCGCTCGTGCAGGCGGCTCGGGTGGTGCACGCTCGGCTGGGCGCACCGCGTCCGGCCCGCGAACGCTCAGGGCGGACGCGCTGGGCGGACGACAGATGACCGGACCGATCGCTCGGAACCGTTGCCATGGGGCTTGTTCGCCCTTAGGCTCCCGCATGACCCGACCGTGGTCCCGCTAGGAGAAACCCCATGTTCCCTTCTCCCTCTCACCGGACGCTGCGTGCCCGCCTCCTCTCCGTGGCGGTGAGTCTGGCGCTCGCCTTCACCGGTGCTGTGGGGCTGACGTCCGCCGGGGCGCCGCCCGCGGCTGCGGCGACCGCGTCCGTCACCCTGGTCGGGGACATGCAGTCGGAGCTGGGTTGTCCGGGGGACTGGCAGCCGGAGTGCACGGCGACCAACTTGGCGGACGCCGACGCCGACGGCGTGTGGTCGGGCGACTTCACCGTTCCGGCGGGCAACTGGGAGTTCAAGATCGCCCTCAACGGCACGTGGGACGAGTCCTACGGCAACGGGTCCGGGAACTATCCCCTGCGCCTGGCCGAGGCGACCACCCTGACGTTCCTCTTCGACGACGCGACCAACAAGGTCTCCATCGCCGCGCCGAACCTGCCGGGCGCCTATGACGCAACCGCGGACGCCGGCCTGGTCGCCCCGCCGGTGCGTGAGCTTGGTGAGGGGGAGAGCTTCTACTTCGTCCTGACCGACCGGTTCGACAACGGCAACACAGACAACGACACCGGCGGCCTGACGGGCGACCGGATGACCACCGGCTTCGACCCCGCGGACAAAGGCTTCTACCACGGCGGCGACATCGCCGGCCTGTCCCGGCAGCTCGACTACATCGAGGGCCTCGGCACGACCGCCATCTGGCTGACCCCGTCGTTCAAGAACAACTACGTGCAGGGCACCGGGGCCGACGCATCCGCCGGCTACCACGGCTACTGGATCACCGACTTCACGCAGATCGACCCGCACCTGGGCACCAACGAAGAACTCCAGGCCTTCATCGCCGACGCGCACACCCGCGGCATCAAGGTCTACTTCGACATCATCACGAACCACACCGCCGACCTCATCGACTACGCCGAGGGTCAGTACGACTACATCGACACCGCGACCAAGCCCTACAAGGACGACGACGGGAACGTCGTCAACGTGTCCGAGTTGGCCGGTCAGCCGGGCTTCCCCGACTTCCACCCCGACACCCGCTCGTTCCCCTACACCCCCGTGCGCAGCGCCGAGAACACGGTGATGGTGCCCGACGTGCTCAACGACGTCACGCTGTACCACAACCGCGGCAACTCGACCTGGAGCGGCGAGTCGGTGACGTTCGGCGACTTCGTGGGCCTGGACGACCTCATGACCGAGGACCCGGTCGTCGTCAACACGATGATCGAGATCTACAAGACCTGGGTGGACCTCGGCATCGACGGCTACCGGATCGACACCGCCAAGCACGTCAACTTCGAGTTCTGGGAGGCGTTCACCACCGCGGTCAACGACCACGCGGTCACCTCGGGCAATCCCGACTTCTTCATGTTCGGCGAGGTCTACGACGCGGACGCCACCAAACTGTCGCCCTACGTCCGCGACACCGACATGACGAGCGTGCTCGACTTCGCCTTCCAGTCCTCGGCGCTCGGCTACGCCAAGGGACTCCGCGCCGACGGGCTCTCCGGCCTCTACGCGACCGACGACTACTACACCACGGACCACTCGTCGGCGTCCGCGCTGCCGACCTTCCTCGGCAACCACGACATGGGTCGCGTCGGTCGCCTGCTGCAGGGTGCGGGCTCGGAGCTGGATCGCTCGCGGCTCGCGCACGCCCTCATGTATCTGACGAGGGGCCAACCGGTCGTCTACTACGGCGACGAGCAGGGGTTCATCGGCGACGGCAACGACAAGGACGCCCGCGAGGACATGATGGCCTCCCAGACGGCCAGCTACCTCGACAACGTCCTGCTGGGCGGCCAGCAGTACGGCACCGGGACCCACTTCAACACGGGTGCGCCGCTGTACACCCACATCGCCGCGCTGTCGGCGCTGCGCGACGCCCACCCGGCCCTCGACACGGGCGCCCAGGTCGAGCTCTTCGCGGCCGACGGCCCGGGCATCTACGCGGTCGCGCGTGTCGACCGCACGGAGAAGGTCGAGTACGTGGTGGCGTTCAACAACACCACCGCGGACGCCACGGCCACCATCACCACGCTCACCCCCGCGGCCACCTACGCGCCGCTGTTCGGCGGGGGCGCCTCCGTCGATTCGGACGCCGAGGGTGCGCTCACGCTGACGGTGCCGGCGCTCTCGGCCGTCGTCCTCAAGGCGGACGCCCCGTTGGCGGACGCCGGCGCGACGCAGGCGATCACGTTGGCGTCCGGGCCCGTGGACTCGATCGGCCTCGTGCCGGTCATGGCCGACATCGCGGACAACCGCTGGGCCGAGACGTCGTTTGCGTACCGCGTCCTCGGGTCGGCTGACTACATCCCGCTCGGCACGGCTGAGGACGACACCCCGCGCGTGTTCGCGGACTTCCGCGACCTGCCCGCCGGCACCACAGTCGAGCTGCGCGCCGTCTCGGTGGACGCCGACGGGTCCGCTGTCGCGACCTCCGCCCTGCACGTGGTGGGCACCGACCTGACGGATCCGTTCGTCGAGCCGGAGCCGGAACCCGTCGGCGGTCGTACCGGACTGGTCGTCACCGTTCCCGGCAGCATGAACAGCGAGCTCGGCTGCAACTCCGACTGGCAGCCCGACTGTGAGGCGATCAAGCTGGACGACCTGGGCAGTGGCGTCTACGCCAAGACGCTCACGGTGCCCGCCGGTTCCTGGGAGTACAAGATCGCCATCGGTGGCACCTGGGACGAGAACTACGGGGCCGGCGGCGTCCCGGGCGGTGCCAACGTCACCTTCACGCTCGCGGCCACCCAGCCCGTGACGTTCGTCTACGACGACGCCACCAAGTGGTTCACCTCGAGCGCCCAAGGTCCCCTCATCACCCTGCCCGGCTCGTTCCAGAGCGAGGTCGGCTGCCCGGGTGGTGACTGGCAACCCGACTGCCTGCTGACCTCACTCCAGGACCTTGAGGGTGATGGCACCTACACATGGACGGCCGCGGCCCTGCCGGCCGGCTCCTACGAGGTCAAGGTCGCGCACAACCTCAGCTGGGCGGAGAACTACGGCGAGGGAGGGGTTCCGGGCGGTGCCAACTACGCCTTCAGCGCGCCCGGCGGCAAGCCCGTCACCTTCACCTACGACATCGCGACGCACCTGCTGACGATCGCCGTCACCGACCCGCCGCTCGCCGGCGTGGGCCAGTTCCTCGGTCACTGGATCGACGCGGAGACGATCGCCTGGCCGTCGAACCTCGCCCCCGACCCGGCTGAGACGACGTGGCAGCTGTGGGGGGACGCCGACGGCGGCCTCACCGTCACCGATGGCGCGGTCACCGGTGGGGCCGGTGAGCCGGCGGTCCTGCTCGGCACCCTGACCCACGACCCGGCCGGTCTCACGGCCGCGCAGCTGGAGAACCGGAAGCACCTGTCCGGCTTCCTCGCCCTCAAGCTCACGCCTGAGGAGGGTGTTTCGATCGAGGAGGCGCTCAAGGGGCAACTCATGGTGCTGCAGGCGGGCACGGATGGCGTCCCGGACGTGTTCACCGGACTGCAGGTCCCGGGCGTCCTCGACGACCTCTACGCCGCCTCGGCCCGCGAGACCGACCTCGGGGTGACGTTCGCGGACGGCGTCCCGACGTTCCGGGTGTGGGCGCCGACGGCCCGCTCGGTGGCGCTGGAGCTGTTCCCGGGAGTGGACGTGACGGAGACGCCAGAAGTCATCACGATGACTCGCGCCGCCGACGGCACCTGGAGCGTGCCGGGCAAGCGGGGCTGGAAGAACCGCGCCTACCGGTACGTGATCGAGGTGTACGCCCCGAGCGCCGGCGGCGTGGTCACCAACCACGTCACCGACCCGTACTCAGTGGGGCTCACGCTCAACTCGACCGCGTCCGTGGCCGTCGACCTCGACGATCCCGCCTGGGCGCCGGACCTGTGGGCCGACACGCCCGCGCCGGTGATCGAGCAGTTCGTCGACCGGACGATCTACGAGCTGCACATCCGTGACTTCTCCATCTCGGACGAGACGGTCCCCGAGGAGCTGCGCGGCACCTACGCGGCGTTCGCGCTCGAGGGGACGGACGGCGTCCGGCGCCTCGGTGAGCTGGCGGACGCCGGCATGAACACCGTCCATCTGCTCCCCAGCTTCGACATCGCGACGATCGAAGAGGACCGGGCGGCCCAGGTTGTGCCCGCGATCCCGACTGGCGCGGCGCCGGATTCGGACCAGCAGCAGGCGGCCGTGATGGCTGTCGCGGACCAGGATGGCTTCAACTGGGGCTACGACCCGTTCCACTACAGCACCCCCGAGGGCTCGTACGCCTCGCCCGGCAATCAGGTGGGTGGCGAGCGCACCGCGGAGTTCCGCTCGATGGTCGGCGGCCTGCACCGCACGGGCTACCAGGTCGTGCTCGACGAGGTGTACAACCACACCGCCCAGTCGGGGCAGGGCGACAAGTCGGTGCTCGACAAGGTCGTGCCCGGCTACTACCACCGCCTGAACCTGACCGGCGCCGTCGAGACCTCGACCTGCTGCCAGAACGTGGCGACCGAGCACGAGATGGCCGAGGAGCTCATGGTCGACTCGGTCGTGACGTGGGCGCGTGACTACCGCGTGGACGGTTTCCGGTTCGACCTCATGGGCCACCACTCGTTCGACAACATGGTGGCCGTGCGCGCCGCCCTCGACGAGCTCACCCTGGCCGAGGACGGGGTCGACGGGAAGAACATCTACCTGTACGGCGAGGGCTGGAACTTCGGCGAGGTGGCCAACAACGCCCGCTTCACGCAGGCGACCCAAGGCCAGCTCGACGGCACCCACATCGGCGCCTTCAACGACCGGCTGCGCGACGCCGTCCACGGTGGCGGCCCCTTCGACGACAACAAGGCGAAGTTCCAGGGCTTCGGCACCGGCCTGTACACCGACCCCAACGGCGTGACCGACGAGTCGGAGGAACAGCAGCTCAAGAACCTGCGGCACGACCAGGACCTGATCCGGCTCGGCATGGCCGGCAACCTGGAGGACTACGCCTTCGAGACGTCCGCGGGTGCCGTGCAGACCGGCGCCCAGCTCGACTACAACGGGTCGCCCGCCTGCTACGCCACGGAGCCCGACGAGTCGGTCAACTACGTGGACGCCCACGACAACGAGACGCTGTACGACCTCGGGATCTGGAAGCTGCCGGTCGACACCCCGATGGCGGACCGGGTCCGGATGAACACGGTGTCGCTCGGCACCGTCGCGCTCGGACAATCGCCGGCGTTCTGGCACGCGGGCACGGATCTGCTCCGATCGAAGTCGCTCGATCGCAACTCCTACAACTCCGGTGACTGGTTCAACACGCTGGACTGGTCGATGCAGTCGAACAACTTCGGGGTCGGCCTGCCGCCGGAGCCGGACAACGGCTCGAAGTGGGACGCCATGCGTCCGCTGCTGGCCAACCCGGCGCTCAAGCCGGCGCCGTCCGACATCGCGACGTCGCACGACGCCGCGCTCGAACTGCTCCAACTGCGGTCGACGAACCCGCTGCTCACCCTGGGGTCAGCGGACCTCATCAAGGACCGGGTCACGTTCCCGAACGCCGGCGCCGATCAGACCGCGGGCCTGATCGTCATGCGGGTCGACGATCCTGCCGGGGACGGCGACCTCGACCCCGCCCGGGACGGCGTGCTGGTGGCGATCAACGCGTCCCCCGAGCCGATCACCGAGGCGATCGAGGGTCAGGCGGGCGTCGAGTACGTCCTCGACCCGGTGCTGACCGACGGCGTCCGGGATGATCCGGTGCTGCTGGGCACCACCTGGGCGGCCGCCACGGGCACGCTGACCGTGCCCGCACGGTCGGTCGTGGTGCTCAGCGAGAACGCCGAGCCGCCGCTGACGATCGTCTCGCCCGTGGCCCCGACGTTCCACGACGTCAACGGGTGGAAGCACGACCGGGTGGTCATCCCCAGCACCGAGGGTGTCGAGTACCTCCTCGACGGTCGCGTCGTCGCGGCGGGCTCCCATGAGGTCACCAAGGCGCAGTCCGTCGTCGTGACGGCTCGCCCGCTGGAGCGGTACGCCTTCTCCGACGGCACGGTGGCGCGCTGGGAGTACCAGTTCGGCAACACCGCAGCGAAGAAGAACGGTCCGGTCTGATCACCGGGCAGGGAGGCAGCCTCGACATCGTTCGGGATCAAGCCGGTGAAGCCAGCGACCCGTTGGCGCAGGAGTTCACGGCATGATCCCGAGCGTGCGAGAAGCAAACCGAATGAGACACTGAGCTGTCTCCGGAATATCTCCTAGTCAAGAAGAGTGCTCCCCGCTCAGGCGGGGATGATCCGGGCACCGCGCTCCCCGCCGACGAGACCACCACGTGCTCCCGGCTCAGGCGGGGATGATCCCTCGCAGGGCTTCACTTCGTCATCTCCTTGGCGGTGCTCCCCGCTCAGGCGGGGATGATCCGAGTTTCCTCGGCATCCGGTCGCCGTCGCGGCTGTGCTCCCCGCTCAGGCGGTGATTGTCGACGCCGCCTGAAACGGAACAGTTTTCGCCGGTGAGAAGTGGACACCACCACGTCGCTATGGCCTCATTTTCGAACGTCGCCGACAGCCCCCGCCAGGGCGGGATGATCCAATGGCGCAGCGGTGGGGCCCCTCGCGTGTTCCCTGCTCACCATCACCAACCCCCCGCGATGGCCAGCAGGACCGGCGAACGCCGCACGATGGTCCAGACGGCGGCCGGGACGTCCCCGGAGGCGATGATGTGGCCGTCCGGGCGGACGAGGGTCACGGGCGGCAGGTCGGCGTCCGCTGGGACGGCCACGAGGGGGAGGCCGCCCCACGGCCCGTCGGATGCGGGTTCGCGCACCACCCACGTGGGGTCCTGCGGATCCACGTGGGAGAGCACCCGGGAACCGTCACCCAGGTGGACGTTGGCCAGCCGCGCGCCCGAACCCGGGGCTTCCTTCACGACGAGCGGACCGCCCGCGTAGGCGACCTCGAGTCCCGCCAGCGGACGCCCCAGCGCGAGCCGGAGGCGGGTCCTGGGCAGGATGCGCGGACCCAGCGCCCCGACGACGCGCCGGGCGAGCCCGCCGCGTCCGGCCACCAGCGAAGTCGCCCGACGGACGCCGCCCACCATCGCGTGCGCCACGAGCCCCCGCTCGACGGCGTAGCTCTCCAACAGGTCCTCCCGCGCCTCGGCGGGGATCCGGTCGGCGAGCGCCAGCTTCCAGACGAGGTTGTGGGCGTCCTGGACGCCCGTGTTCAGGCCCTGTCCGCCGACGGGGCTGTGCACGTGGGCGGCATCGCCGGCCAGGAACACCCGTCCGCGGCGGTGCACGTCGGCCACGCCGTGGGTGAGCGCGAAGCGGGAGGTCCAACCGAGGTCGCGGGCGCCGAACTCGATGCCCGTTCGCCCGCGGACGAGGTCGTCGAGGTACCCGGCGTCGATGGGGGTTCGTGCCGCGGGCGACTCGCCGGGCGCGTGGGCGATGATGCGCCACCGTCCCGGATCGGGCAGGGGCACGATGATCAGGAGCCCGTCGGGGTGCAGGAAGAGGTGGCCCTCGTCCTCGGCGAGCGACGCCGAGGTCTGCGCATCGGCGAGGATGAACGTCGCCCCGGCGTCCTCGCGTTCGAGGGTTCCGCCGATGGCGTCCCGGACGGTGCTGCGCCCGCCGTCCGCACCCAGCAGCCAGCGTGAGCGGACGACCTCGGTTCCGGCCGGGCCCGTGAGGGTGGCCGCCACGACGTCATCCTCCTCGGCCACGCCGGTGAAACGGGTGGCCCACTCCACCTGGACGCCGAGGGCGGACAGGGCGTCCTCGAGCACACGCTCGGTCTCGTACTGCGGCAACGTGAGCCAGTGCGGGTGGTCCGTGTCGCCCCAGTCCAGGTCGAGCAGGTCGATCCGGCCGCGGGCGCCGGCCACGCCGCGGAGGTTCAATGCCGAGAACCGGGCGCTGCGCGCGGTGAGGTGCTCGGCGAGCCCGAGCCCATCGAAGACCTCCATCGTGCGCGCGTGGACGACCAGCGCCTTGGAGAAGGGGGACCGTCGCTCGCGGCGCTCGACCACGCGGACGGAGAGTCCGCGGCGGCGCGCCTCGACGGCGGCGGTCAGGCCGGTGGGGCCTGCGCCGACCACCAGCAGGTCCAGGTGATCGTGGGTGCGGGACGCCATGGATCCTCCAAAGTGAGACTGTAGTGTCCCAGTTTAAGGCATGGCTCAAGAAGCCGGACGCCAGCCCTCGACGACGGTCTCCCAGACGAGCCTCGCGGGGTCCTCCCTCTCGTCGGCCACCGCCGCCTGAAGGAGGGCGATCAGCGCGACGACGGCCCAGGTCGGGTCAAGGTCGGAGCGGAACTCGCCCGCGGCCTTGCCGCGCCGGACCAGATCGGCGATCGGCTGGAGGACCTGCTGGCGAGCCGTCGTGAAGCGGGGATCGGACCCGATGTCGAGCCGGAGCAGCACACGGAACCCGGCACCCTCGATCACGAGTCGCTCCAGGAGGTGGCGCAGTCCGGCCTCCGCCGAGCGGTCCGGGCTGTCCGGGGCGCCCGGGGCGTCCGTGTCGGCCACCGCCCGACGTGCGGAGTCGAGGGCCCACTCCGACAACTCCGCCAGCAGGTCGGCGCGTCCGCTGACGTGGCGGTACATCGTCGCCCGCCCCAGACCGGCGCGGGCGGCGATGTCGTCCATGCTCGCCGAGGGATCCGCGGCCAGCACCTCGGCGGCCGCCTTCAGCAGCGCCTCACGGTTGCGACGTACGTCGCTGCGCTCATGCCTGTCCACCATGCGATGCCTCCTGTGCCGGACGACCCGTGCGGCCCTGAACTCCTCCGGCATCCTCGCACGGGGGCCGGCCGGCCGGGAGGGGCCGGCGTTTGGCGCTGGTCAGCCCAGGTTCGCCTCAGCCCAGGCGATGAGGTCGCGCGGCCGCAGGAACGGCGGGAGCAGGTCGATCTCCTCGTGCCCGCAGTGGGCGATGACGCTGCCGCCGTCCGGGGTGATGGCGGACCGGAGCAGCGGCGCCCCTCCCGACGGTGTGACCCCGGTGACACCGCGTCGGCTCCGGATGCAGAACGTGTTCAGGCGCACCGAAAGGCCGCACGAGCGGTACTTGAGGTAGCTCTCCTTCAATGCCCACACGGTCGTGAACCGAACAGCCTCCGCCTCGGGCCCCCGCCCGAAGACGAAATCGACCTCGTCGGCGGTGAAGTGGGATCGCGCAAGGTGGACCGCGCGGCCGTCGACGGTTTCCACGTCCACACCGACCGGACGGCGGCTCGTCGCGCACACGACCAGGTCGCCGGCGTGGGAGAGGTTGAAGTGCAACTGCGGGTGGTCGCGCAGGAACGGCTTGCCGTGGTGTCCGGTGGCGAATGCAGCGCGGGAGGAGACGCCGAAGTCCTGCGCGAGGGCGAGGTCCAGCAGCAGACCCGCGCCCAGGCACCGCACCTGGTCCTGCGAGAACCGGAATTGTGCGGCTCGGTCCCGACGTTCATGTCGGGAATGGGTGTGGAATGCTGCCCTCTCGGACGGAGAAATGCCACTCAGGTCGAGCACGCGGATTCGTCCCATGCCAAGAGGGAAGGACTTGGAATCACACGTGGACGGAGTCCTGAATGATCGGCTCCAGCCGCCGGATGATGGCCTCGGCGATCTCGGCGACGTGCTCGGTGATGAAGAAATGGCCACCGCTGAAATAGGTGAGGTCGACGCGGGAGGTCGAATAGAAGGCCCAATTGTCCACCGTCACGTTGTCGTCCTCTCCCTGGAACAGGAAGAGGGGGCACGGCAGAGGGTCGGGGCGAGGATCGCGGTAACCCGACAGCAGGCGCAGGTCGTCGGTGATGATCGGGCGGAAGTAGCCCATGAACTGCGGATCGCGCAGGGTCGCCTCGTCGAGCCCCCCGTAGCGCCGGAGGATCCGTTCGAGGCCCCCGGCCGTCGACAGGGAGCCGGCGTCGCGAAAGGTGCTGTCACAGGGGGCCGATGACCCGGACGAGAAGAAGGCCAACGGGAGGTTGACCAGCCGCTCCCGGGCCAGCTTCGCCAGTTCGTACCCCACCACGCTGCCCATGCTGTGGCCCCAAACCACGTAGTCGCCGCGCAATTCATCTTCGAGCTGCCCGTAGAGTTGCTCCACGAGCCCGCTCACCGTGGCGGGCATGGGCTCGGCCAGGCGCTGCTCGCGGTGGGGGTACGCCGCGACCCGGAAGTCGACCGTGGGCTCGAGCAGCCGGCGCCACCGCTCGTAGAAGAGTCGCCCGCCACCGGCGTGGGGGAAGCACAGCAGGGTGACGCGTCGGTCATCGCGGTTCATGTCACAGCTCCAGACGGGGGGTGGACGGCCATGGTCGAAGGACGAGCGAGACCCTAGCAGGCTCCGGGGACGATCAGGGGACTCTCGGATGGCGGGCGGGATCCGGTGCCGGAGGTGCGCCATCTCGTCCGTGGGGGTTCATTTTCCTGTGGTATGAACACGCGCGCGTGTCTGCTGTGCATTCGGATTCGGACTCTTCAATTGCTTTCCTCGAATGTGTCGGATGACGTGAAGATGACCAGTCGGTGACCGCTGGGAGTTGGGTGGCTGAACTCTCCCAGTCCGGGTGGCACCGGGGTTTCTCCCGCTGCTATCTTCCAATCAGGAATGCGACCCCCCGTGTTCCGCCCACCCCGAAGGACACCGTGATGAACTCCGTGCCCGCCCTGGCGCCCACGCGCCGGGAGACAGCGTCCCCCAGCGGCGCGGACCCCCGCGACCCGAACGCCCGACTGGCGGCGCTCTTCGATCCGGGGTCGCTCGCCCTGATCAGCGCCCACGACGGGTCGGGCATGCTCGCCGGACACGGCACCATCAACGGGCTGCCGACCGTGGCCTTCTGCTCGGACGCCACGGTCATGGGTGGAGCGATGGGGGAGCAGGGCTGCCAGGTGGTGGTCGAGGCCTACCGCCGCGCCCGTGTTGCCGGGTGTCCGATCGTGGGCATCTGGCACTCAGGTGGCGCGCGCCTCGGCGACGGCGTCCTGTCGCTCGACGGGGTGGGGCAGATCTTCAACTGCATGACCGCCGCCTCGGGCAAGATCCCCCAGGTCTCGGTCGTGCTCGGTGCCGCGGCCGGCGGTGCGGCGTACGGGCCCGCGCTGACCGATGTCGTCGTCATGTCGGAGGGTGGGCGCATCTTCGTCACCGGCCCGGACGTGGTCCGGTCCGTGACCGGCGAGGACGTCGACATGGAGAGCCTCGGAGGGGTCGACACCCACGCTCGCCGCTCGGGTGTCGTCCACGTCGGGGTCGAGACCGAGGCTCAAGCGCTGGCCTGCGCCCGGCAGGTCGTGGACCTGTTCGGCAACCAGGGACGTGTCGACGACGAGGTCACCGACGTCGAGGTGGCCCCCCTGCTGCCGGCCCAGCCCAAGCGCGCCTACGACGTCCGCCCCCTCGTGGAGGCGCTCCTGGACGACGACACGGTCCTGGTCCTGCAGGAGCGCTGGGCCCCCAATATCGCCACGGCGATCGGACGCCTCGGCGGCCGCACCGTGGGCGTCATCGCCAACAACCCCCTGCGCCTCGGGGGGTGCCTCGACTCGCTGAGCGCCGAGAAGGCGGCCCGCTTCGTCCAACTGTGCGACGCCTTCGGCATCCCCCTGGTCGTGCTGGTGGACGTGCCCGGTTACCTCCCCGGCATCGGTCAGGAGTGGGGCGGGGTCGTGCGTCGCGGGGCCAAGCTGCTGCACGCGTTCTCCCGCACCGTGGTGCCGCGCGTCACGGTGGTGACGCGCAAGGCCATGGGTGGGGCCTACATCGCCATGAACTCGCGGGCCCTGGGTGCCACCCGTGTGTTCGCGTGGCCCACCGCCGAGATCGCCGTCATGGGTCCCCTCGCCGCGGTGCGCATCCTGCACCGCCGCGCGCTCGCCGCGGCGCCCGAGCACGAGCGTGCGGCCCTCGAGCAGGCGTTGGCCGACGAGCACGCCCTGACCGCCGGCGGTGTCGACACCGCCGTGCGCATCGGCGTGGTCGACGAAGTGATCGACCCCGGGCGAACCCGCTCCGCCGTGGCCACCGCGATCCGCCGGGCGGACGACGGTGTCTGCGGCCACTCGACCAACATGCCGCTGTGACGGCTCGTGACGACATCGCCGACGGCGGGCCGCGCCCCGCGTGGGGGACCCCCCAGGAAGGAGACAGGCCGTGACGGTCGTGGGCATCATCGGTGCCGGGGTGATGGGCAAGGACGTGGCCCTCACCTGCGCCGCCCATGGATACGAGGTCGTGCTCTGCGACGCCGACCCCGATGTCCGTTCCCAGGCGCCCGGGCAGCTGCGCCGCCTCGTCCGCAGTTATCGCATGATGCCCGACGGGCCCACCTGGCACGCCGACGACGTGCTGGGGCGGATCACGGTCACGGGCGAACTCGCTGAGTTGGCGCCGGCCATCTGGATCATCGAGAACATCACGGAGGACCGCGCCGCCAAGGAGTCGCTCTACCGCGACCTGAGCGCCACGTGGGTGACCGGCCAACGCCTGGCGATCAACACCAGCTGCATCCCCATCACGCGCCTGGCGGCACGGCTGCCCGAGCCCGAGCGGGTGGTGGGCATGCACTTCATGAACCCCGTCCCCCTGATCCCGGGCCTGGAGGTCATCCGGGGGCACCGCACGTCCGACGACACCACCGAGGCCGCCCGCGAACTCGCCCGGGTGCTCGGAAAGACGCCCATCGTCGTGAACGACCAGCCCGGGTTCGTCTCGAACCGGCTCTCGCACCTGTTCATGAACGAGGCCGCCTTCCTCGTCCAGGAGGGCGTCGCCGGCCCGGACGAGGTGGACGCGATCTTCCGGCTCGGCTACGGCCACAAGATGGGCCCCCTCGAGACCGCGGACCTGATCGGGCTGGACACCGTCGTCGACTCGCTCGCGGTCCTCTTCGACGAGCTCCAGGACCCCAAGTTCCGGTGCTGCCCGCTGCTCAAGCGGATGGTCGCGGCGGGGGAGCTCGGCAGGAAGTCGGGTCGTGGCTTCTACACCTATTCAGCGGCACGAGCGTGAGGAACCCGAACATGAAGATGGCCAAGTGCGTCGTGTGGGATCTCGACGACACCCTGTGGACCGGCACGCTCAGCGCGGGCGACGACGTCGTCCTCAAGCCGGGCATCCGGGAGCTGGTCGTTGCCCTCGACGAGAGGGGCATCCTCCAGTCGGTCGCCAGCAAGAACAACCACGCGGACGCGTGGGCGAAGATCCAGGAGTTCGGCCTCGCCGAGTACTTCCTCTACCCCCAGATCAACTGGAACCCGAAGTCGTCGTCCGTCGAGGAGATCCGGGCCCGCCTCAACATCGGCGCGGACACCCTCATCTTCGTCGACGACCAGCAGTTCGAGCGCGACGAGGTGTCGTTCCACCTGCCCGAGGTCGAGACGGTCGACGCCCTCGAATACGGCGAGCTCGCCTCGCGGCCGCGGCTCTCACCCGCCGTCGTCACCGAGGACGCCCGGCGTCGTCGCCTCATGTACGTCGAGGACCAGGAGCGCACCCAGTCCGAGGAGGCGCACCAGGGGACGCGCGAGGAGTTCCTGCGCGGCCTCGGCATGGACTTCCGCATCTCGCGTGCGGTGGAGGGCGACCTGCCGCGGCTGGAGGAGCTGACCCGTCGGACGAACCAGCTCAACTCGACCGGCGTCCAGTACTCGTACGAGCAGCTCGACGAGCTGAGCCGCGACCCCGGCCACGACCTGTGGGTCTGCGAGCTCACCGACCGGTACGGCTCCTACGGGAAGATCGGGCTCGCGCTCGTCACGCGCGGCACGGACGCCTGGACGATCCGGCTGCTCCTCATGTCGTGCCGGACGGTGTCCAAGGGCGTCGGCACGGTGCTGCTGTCCTTCCTCAGCCAGTCGGCCCGGCGCGCGGGCGTCCGGCTCCTGGCCGACTTCCGTCGGACGGACCGCAACCGCCAGATGCTCGTGACCTACCAGCTGGCGAACTTCAAGCCGCTCTCCCGCGACGGGGACGACTACCTCTACGAGAACGACCTGTCGACGTGGCAGGAGTTCCCCGACTTCCTCACCGTCTCGGTCGACGAGACGTCCACCCAGCGATTCGAGACGAGTGACCATGCCTGACGTTCGCGACGAGATCCGCGCCTTCGTGGCGGCCAACATGAGTGCCCTGGCTGACGGGACGCTCCAGGACTCCGACAACATCTTCGAACTCGGGTTCGTGACCTCACTGTTCGCGATGCAGCTCCTGGACTACCTGGAGACCACGTTCGGCGTCGAGGTGCCCGACGAGAGCATCACCCTGGCCAACTTCAGCTCGGTCGACCGCATGGCCGAGCTCGTGGAGGAGCTGCGCAGTGTCGCTGCTCGCTGACCACCTCACCGACGTCGCGGGCCGCGCCCGGGGGCTCGCCGACGAGATCGCGCCCCGGGCCGGCGAGTTCGACACGCAGCAGGCGCTCCCGCGCGACGTCATCGACCGCATGGCCTCCGAGGGCTTCCTGGGTGCCATGGTGCCGACCGAGTGGGGCGGCCTCGGCCTCGACCCGCTCGCGTACGGCGAGCTCACCGAGACCATCGGCAAGGCCTGTTCCTCGACGCGCGCCCTGCTCACGGTGCACGCCTCGCTCGTGGCCGAGACCCTGGTCAAGCGGGGGTCGGAGGACCTGAAGGCGCGGTACCTCCCCGACCTCGCGTCGGGGCGCAAGCTGGCGTGCTTCGCCCTGTCCGAGCCGGAGGTCGGGTCGGACGCCACCGCCGTCCGGACGACCTACCGCCAGGAGGGGGACACCTTCGTCCTCAACGGGCTCAAGCGCTGGATCTCGTTCGGCGCCATCGCCGATGTGTTCCTCGTGATCGCCTCCGACCAGGGGGCCGTCACCGCCTTCCTCGTGGAGCGCGAGATGGGTGGCGTCACGACGCGTCCCATCACGGGCATGCTGGGCAGCCGCGCCGCCCACCTCGCCGAGGTGGAGTTCAAGGACGCGGTCGTGCCGGCCGAGAACGTCGTGTCGCGCGTCGGCGTGGGGTTCAGCTTCGTGGCCAACACCGCCCTGTTCTACGGCCGCTACAGCATCGCGTGGGGTGGTGTGGCCATCGCCCAGGCCGCCCTGGACGTCATGTGCTCGTATGCGACCCAGCGCGAACAGTTCGGCCAGAAGATCGGCTCGCACCAACTCGTCCAGGGCCTGGTGGCGGACTCGGTCACCAAGGTGGCGGCGGCCCGCGAGCTGTGCCGTCGAGCCGGCCGGCTCCGCATGGAGAACCACGTCGACGCGGTCATGGAGACCAACGTCGCGAAGTACTTCACCTCCACCGTGGCGCGTGAGGTCACGGACGCCGCGGTCCAGGTGCTGGGCGGGAACGGGTGTTGGGACGGGTACCCCGCCGAGCGCCTGTACCGCGAGGCGAAGATCCTGGAGATCATCGAGGGCACCTCCCAGCTGCAACAGGTGATGATCTCCAACTTCGGTTACAAGAAGTTCGGTCGCGGCACCCAGGGGCGCAAGCCGTGAGCCGCTTCGAGACGCTGACGGACGCACTGGCGGCGCAGGACGACCAGCGCATCGGGCTCGGGCTGGTGCAGGAGTCCGGTGGCATCGACCAGGTGCCCTACCCGGATCTGCGCGAGCGGGCCGAGGGCTACCTGTCGTACCTGCAGGAGCAGGGCGTGAGCCGGGGCGACGAGTTGGTCATCGCCTTCCGATCGCCCGGCAACCTCATCGTCTCCTACTGGGCGGCCCTGCTGGGCGGGATCGTCCCCGTCCCGTTGGCGACGCCCAAGAGCGACGACGAGCTGGAGAAGCTGCGGAACGTCTGGGGGATCCTGGCCAGCCCGTGGCTCGCCCTCGACGACGCGTCCGTGCTCGAACGCCTGCAGGACGGGCCCGAGTCGGACCCCTTCGCGTCGGGAACGGCGACCCCTCGCATGCTGGTGTCCGAGGACTGCTCCGCGCTCCGCGGGTCCTCCCCGGCCCGGGTCGTGCCGGCGTCCCCGGACGACGTGGCCTTCGTCCAGTTCTCGTCCGGCTCCACCGGGTCGCCCAAGGGCGTCACCCTCACCCACCGGAACCTGCTGACCAACGCCTACGACATCATCGAGGCGTCCTCCATCACCGCGGACGACGTGTTCCTCTCGTGGAAGCCGCTCTCGCACGACTTTGGCATGATCGCCTTCCACATCACGCCGCTCGTGGCGGGCTGCCACCAGTACCGGATGACCACCAAGCACTTCATCTGGAACGCCACCGACTGGCTCGTCCAGGCGTCCCGGGTCGGCGCGACCGTGCTGGGCACCCCCAACTTCGGCGTCCAGCACCTGCTCAACCGCTTCGATGCCGAGCGGGCCGACCGCGAGGCGCTCGACCTGAGCGCGGTCCGCATGGTGTGGAACGCCGCCGAGATGATCAACGCGGAGCTCTGCGCCGACTTCGTCCGCACCCTGGCCCCCTACAGCCTGCGCGAGGACGTCTTCCGCCCGGGCTACGGACTGGCCGAGAACACGCTCGTCGTGTCGGTCGTCCGCGAGGGCCAGCGCCTGGAGACCGTGGTCGTCGACCGGAACCACCTCTCGGTGGGTGAGCGCGTCGCGGTCCTGGCGACGGACGTGGAAACCGACCCCAACGCCCTCGAACTCGTCCTCTGCGGGGAGCCGTGCACCCACTCCGAGGTACGGATCGTGG
The DNA here is from genome assembly GCF_059515965.1 of Propioniciclava sp. LT432. Lineage (NCBI taxonomy): Bacteria > Bacillati > Actinomycetota > Actinomycetes > Propionibacteriales > Propionibacteriaceae > Propioniciclava > Propioniciclava sp. LT432. The sequence continues at coordinate 28,052 of NZ_JCAKNE010000011.1, forward strand.
ACGACGCGGGACGGCCCGTCCCCGAGGGCGTCGTCGGACACGTCCACGTCCGTGGCGACTGCGTCACCCTCGGCTACTATCGCAACACGGCCGCGTCCGGCGAGATCCTCCTCGACGACGACTGGATGAACACCCAGGACCTGGCGTTCCTCCACCGCGGCCAGATCGTCATCGTGGGGCGCCTCAAGGACGTCATCATCATCGGTGGCGTCAACTACCACCCCAATGACATCGAGAACGTCATCCTGCGCGGGGTGGGCAACGCCCGGCTCAACCAGTTCGTGGCCTGCGCGATCCCGGGCGCGGAGACGAACAGCGACGAACTCGCCGTGTTCGTCCAGCACCGGGGGAGCGCCGAGCAGTTCTCGGAGGTGGAGCGCGAGGTCCGCCGCCTGGTGATGACCGGGCTCGGCCTCACGGTCGAGCACGTCGTGCCCGTTCGCAGCATCCCGCGCACCACGAGCGGGAAGGTGCAGCGCTTCCGGCTCGTCCGCGACCACCTGGCCGCCACGCGTCCGGCCGCGGCTCCGGCGTCCGACACACCTCCCGCCGCACCCGCGGCCCCGGCGAGGGCGACGCCCGCCGCGGACGACGTCACCAGGGCCGTCCTCGCCGTCGTCGCCGACTTCGTCACCCTGCCTCCCGACGGACGCGGGCGCAGCCTGTTCGAGCTGGGGTGCAACTCGTTGCAGCTCATCTCGCTGCAGGAGGCCCTCCAGAAGCGCCTGGGCCTGACGCTGGAGAGCACGTTCGTGCTCGACCACCCGACCGTGGACGACATGGTGGCCACGCTGTCCGGACGCCTGGCCGGCGGCGGTCCCGTGGACGCCGCGCTCCCCGTCACCCCGACGCTGCGCCACCCCGACGCGTCGGACAACGAGCCGATCGCGATCGTGGGCATGGGGTTCCGCCTGCCGGGAGACCTCCGGACGGAGGCCGCCCTCTGGGCCGCGCTCGACCGGGGCGCCGACTGCGTGGGACCCCTGCCGTCCGGACGGTGGCGCCACAGCCCGCTCGACCGGTCCACCCTCACGACGACCCAGGGCGGCTACCTGTCGGACGTCGCGGGGTTCGACCCCCTGCTCTTCCGTATCTCGCCCACCGAGGCGGAGTCCCTCGATCCGCAGCACCGCCTGCTGCTGGAACTCACCTGGGAGGCCCTGGAGGACGCCGGCCTCGACCCCCTCACCGTCGGGGCGCAGCGCCCCGTCGGCGTGGTCGTCGGCATCTCGTCCCACGACTACCTGCAGGTGGCCCGTGACCTCGGCCGCGAGCCGGAGGCCTACTCCTACACGGGAGGCCTGTCCAACGCCGCGGCGGGTCGGATCTCGTACACGTTCGGCCTGCGCGGGCCCTGCATGTCGGTGGACACGGCGTGCTCCTCGTCCCTGTACGCCGTCCACCACGCCGTCCGCGAGTTGCGGCACGGGACCTGTGACGTGGCCCTGGCGGCCGGCGTCAACCTCATCCTGTCGCCCGAGGGCCACGCGTCCTTCGCCCGTCTGGGCGCCCTCGCGGCCTCCGGTCGGTGCCGCAGCTTCGACGACTCCGCCGACGGCTACGTCCGCAGCGAGGGCGGTGCGGTCGTCGTGCTCAAGCGGCTGGTGGACGCCGAACGCGACGGCGACGAGGTGCTCGCCGTGGTGCGCGGCACCGCGGTGAACCACAACGGCCACAGCGGCGGGTTCACCGTCCCCAGCGGCGAGGCGCAGGCGGGCGTCGTCCGCGCCGCCCTGGCGAACGCCGGGTTGACCCCGGCGGACATCACCTACGTCGAGGCCCATGGCTCGGGCACGCCGATCGGTGATCCGCAGGAGATCAACGCCCTGGCGACGGTGTTCGCCGGCCGCGAGGACAAGGTGCTGGTCGGAAGCATCAAGTCCAACCTCGGCCACCTCGAGGCCGCGGCTGGCATGGCCGGCCTGTGCAAGGTCATCGTCTCGCTGCGCGCCCGGCACATCCCCGGGACGGCCCACCTGCACCGTCCCAACCACCTGGTCGACTGGGATCGCGTGCCCCTCGAGGTGCGCGCGGACACCACCGCGTGGCCCCCGGCGGCCGACGGGCGACGTCGCGCCGGGATCAGCTCGTTCGGCATCAGCGGCAGCAACGCGCACATCGTGGTGGAGGAGCACGTCCACCACGTCGTCGAGGACGCCGTGGGCGTCGCCGAGGGCCCGCAGTTGCTCCGGCTCTCCGCCGGCTCCCCGGCCGCCCTCGAAGCGGCGGCGGCCGGTGTGGCGGCATGGAGCGGGTCGGGGGTCTCCCTTCCCGACCTCGCAGCCTCCCTCACGGTGCGGCCCGTGCTGGCCCATCGGGCCGCGGTCGTGTGCGACTCGGTGCGTGACGTCCCGGAGCGGGTCGCGGCTGCGGCGGCCGACAGCCGGCACGTCCCGGGCTCCGCGGCGCCCGTCGCCTTCGTGCTGCCCGGCCAGGGCTCCCACTACCCGGGCATGACGAGCGGGCTCCACCGGGCGTCCCCCGCCTTCCGGGAGGAACTGGAGCGCATCGACGAGGTCCTCTCCGACGCCGCCGGCTTCCCGGTCGTCAAGACGATGCTCACCGGTGACGCGGAGGCGTTCGACTCGCCCCGCCTCACGCAGCCGATGATCTTCGCCGCCGAACTCGCGCTGGCCCGCCACTGGGTGGCTCTCGGCGTCCGCCCGCACCTGGTGCTGGGGCACAGCATCGGCGAGTACGCCGCCGCGTGCTTCGCCGGCGTCCTGTCGCTGGAGGACGCGTCCGCGATGGTCAGCGCCCGCGGGCGCATCATGGCGGACGCCCCCCAGGTCGGCCACATGGCCGCGCTGCTGTGCCCGTTGTCCGAGGCGGTGGAGCTGGTGGAAGCGTTCGAGGGCGTCCACGTGGCGGCCGTCAACGGTGCCCAGAACGTGACCATCGGGGGCCTGACCGAGGCCATGCACGCGCTGCGCCGCGAAGCCCGCAAGCGCAGGATCTTCGTGGAGGCCCTCCCCATCTCCCACCCGTTCCACACCCCGCTCATGGCCGACGGCGCGGCGCGCCTGGCCGACGAGATCGCAGGGGTCGGCTTCGGGCAACCGGAGGTCCCCTGGGTGTCGGCGCAGACGGGCAGGCTCGTCGACTCCGACACGATCGTCGACGCCGCCTACTGGGCGCGACACCTCACGTCACCGGTCCGGTTCGCGGACGCCGTGGCCACGGCCCGCTCCCTGGGCCACGACACCTTCCTGGAGACCGGAGCGATGGCCACCCTCGGTGGGCTCATCGCCCAGGACCACCCCGACACGGTCGCCCTCCCCAGCCTCCGCAAGGGACGCGACGACCAGCACCAGTTCCTCCAGACCGCCGGCGAGCTCTGGAAGCTCGGACACCCCGTCGAGGATTCACTCCTCCCGGGCGGTCGGGCCGGACGCCGTCGCCGCGGCCTCCCGCACACCCCCATGGACCGGCGACCCATCTGGTACCCCACCCCGACAGAGGAGACCCCGGTGTCCCACCACGAGGCACGGCCGTCGGACGACCACCGGGCCGCGGACCGCGATCGCGTCCTGTCGTTCCTGACCCAGTCGCTGAAGCAGATCACCGGGGTCGCCCCCGACCAGCTGTCGGGGAGCGTGGAGCTGTTCTCCCTCGGCATGGACTCCCTGATGCTGGTGCAGCTCGGGCGTCGTCTCGAGAAGGAGTTCTCGATCGAGATCCCGGTCAAGACGTTCTTCGAGTCGCTCCACACGCTGGATGCCGTCGTCGAGCACGTCGTCGGCGTCATGCCCCAGCCCGAGCAGGCCGCGTCCGTCGCGGCGGCCTCCGTCCCCGCTGAGGCACCGCTCGTCCCGGCCGTCGCACCGGCCGCGTCCGCCGACCGCGCCGTGGTCCCGGCGGCGTCCGGCGGTGTCGAGGCGATCGTCGCGGCCCAGCTGCGGCTCATGGAACAGCAACTCGTGGCCCTGCGCGGCGGAGCGGGAATCGCGGCCCCCGTGGCGTCGGCGTCCGCCCCCGCCGTCGAGGCCGTGCCGGTGCCCCAGGCACTCGCGGCGGCCGCGCCGGCCGAGCGCCGCGTCGGCACCTACGGGAACAACATCGAGTTGGTCGACGAGAACCTGACGGAGCGTCAGGAGCAGTTCCTGGCGGGCTTCGTCGCCGACTTCATCGACCGGACGCACACCTCGAAGGAGTACACGGAGCGTCACCGCCGGACCCTGGCGGACTGGATCGCGTCCCTGAACTACAGCCCGAGCCTGAGGTCGGTGACCTACCCTGTCGTGTCGTCGCGCTCGGCGGGGGCCCACTTCTGGGACCTGGACGGCAACCGCTACCTCGACACGGCCATGGGCTACGGCGTCCACTTCTTCGGCCACCAGCCCGACTTCGTGGTCGACGCCGTGCGTCGGCAGCTCGACCTCGGCTTCGAGCTCGGCCCGCAGAACCGGGACGCCGGTGAGGTGGCCGCCCTCGTGGCGGAGCTGACCGGGGTCGAGCGCGTGGCCTTCTGCAACACCGGGTCGGAGGCCGTCATGGTCGCCCTCCGGCTGGCCCGCACCGCCACGGGCCGAGACAGGATCGCCAAGTTCGTGACGTCCTTCCACGGCAGCTTCGACGGCGTCCTCGCGGAGGCCGACGGGGAGGGCACCGTCCCGATGACCGTCGGCACCCCCCAGTCGATGGTGGAGGACACGGTCGTGCTGACCTACGGCAGCGACGAGGCGCTCCGGTATGTCGAGGAGCACGGCCACACGCTCGCGGCCGTCCTGGTGGAGCCGGTCCAGTCGCGCAACCCCGGCCTCCAGCCGCGCGAGTTCCTGGTCCGCCTCCGCGAGCTCTGCACCGGACGCGGCATCGCGCTCGTCTTCGACGAGATGATCACCGGCTTCCGGATCCGGCTGGGCGGGGCCCAGGAGTACTTCGGCGTCCGGGCGGACCTGGTGCTGTACGGCAAGCTCATCGGTGGCGGCATGCCGATCGGTGTCGTCGCGGGGTCCGCGCGCTTCCTCGACGCTGTCGACGGCGGCGCCTGGAGCGACGGGGACGACTCGCGACCCGCCGCGGAGACCACGTTCTTCGCCGGGACGTTCTGCAAGCACCCCCTCACCATGGCTGCCTGCCGAGCCGTCCTGACGCACCTCAAGGACCACGGCGCCGCCGAGATCGCCCGCGTCAACGACCTCACGGCGTCCTTCGTGGAGCGGGCCAACGCGTGGTTCGAGGAGGCGGCGGTTCCGCTGCGCGCAGTCTGCTTCGGCTCCCTCTACCGCTTCGAGTCCCTCGTCGCGGCCGAGATGCGCACGTTCGCCCTCGAATTGAACGTCCTGTTCCGGATCATGGCAGCGCGCGGGGTCTACGTCTGGGAACGCCGGACGGCCTTCTTCTCGACCGCGCACACCGAGCACGATGCGGACACGATCCTGGCCGCGCTGCGATCCGGCGTCGACGACCTCCGCAGCGGTGGCTTCTCGTTCCGCCGGGCCGGTCGTGAGGTGCCTGTGCCGGCGCAGCCGGCCCCGGCCGCCGGTGCCCTGTCGTCACAGGAGAAGCGGGTGTACGTGCTGTCCCGCATGCGGGGAGGCAACGAGGCGTACCAGATCCTCGGCGCGCAGCGTTTCGAGTCGCCCCTGCCCGACGAGGCCCTGGACGCCGCGTTCGCGGCCATCGCCGCCCGCCACGACAAGCTCCGCACGCGGTACGCCATCGAGGGCTCCGAGGTCGTCTCCGCCGTGGAGGCCACCGTCGTGCCCGACCGCGTCCGGCTCGGTGAGGGCCACTCCCTGTCCAGCGATGAGGTGGTGGCCGCGATCAGCGCGCCCTTCGACCTGGGTCGTGCGCCCCTGTGGCGCTACGGGACCCTCGTGGACGACGCGGGGCAGCAGCTCCTCCTCGTCTCGTTCCACCACCTGGTTGCCGACGGCACCTCGGTCGAACTGATCCTCGACGACCTCGGCCGGGCCCTGAGCGGGGCCGACCTCGAACCGGTCGCCTCCCAGTCCTACGCGGCCTTCGTGGCCCAGCAGGCGCGCCAGGGCGACCACCCCTCGGTCGCCGAATCGCGGCGGTGGTGGCAGGACCAGTTCCGCACCCTCCCCGAACCGCTGGCGATCCCCACCGACGGGCCGCGCCCCGAGGTGAACGACTTCGCCGGGGGGTTCCGGAGCATCCAGTTCGACGACGCCCTCCGCGAGGCCGCGGGCGCGCTGGTCCGGTCCTCCCGCACGACCCCCTTCGTGTTCCACCTCACCTGCTGGGCGATCCTGCTCGGCGCGGTCTCGGGCAGCCGGGACGTGTGCGTGGGCGTCCCCTTCGACCAGCGGGCGATCGGCGACTTCGAGGAGACGGTCGGCATGTTCGCCCAGTCGTTGCCCCTGCGGATCGCCCTCGAGCCCGAGACCCGCGTCCGCGACCTGGTGGCCGAGGTCGGCGCCCTGAGCCTCGCCGCGGTCGACCACAGCGACTACTCGTACGACGAGCTCGTCCGTGACCTCGACGTGCCGCGCGACTTCGGCCGGAACGCCCTCTTCGACGTGATGTTCACCTTCACCAACGCCGCGCGGCGCACCGCCGACTTCGGGGGTGTGCGCGGGACGACCGAGCACGTCCCGGCGCCGTACGCGATGTTCGACCTGTCGCTGGAGCTCACCGAGCGCGACGGCCACCTGTTCGCGGACCTGAACCACGCCGCGATCTTCTCCCCGGAGCGCGCGGACTCGCTGCTGGCCGGCCTCGTCGCCGTGCTGGAGCAGGTCGTGGCGGACCCGGACATCCGGGTCGGCGACGTGAGCCTCGTCCGGACCGCCCAGCGGAAGCGCCTGCTGGCGCTCGGCACCGGCCCCGAGCCGGAGGTGCCGCCGCTGTGGCAGCTGCTGGACGACGCCTGCACCCAGCACGCGGACGCGGTGGCGATCGAGTTCCCCGACGGCCGGCTGACATACCGCGAGCTCTCCGACCTCGCGGACCGCCACGCGGCGCTCCTGCGCCGCGAGGGCGTCGGCGTCGGTGACCGGGTCGCCCTCATCCTGCCGCGCGGTCCCGAGCTGGTCGTGTGGATGCTGGCCTGCCAGCGGGCCGGCTGCGCCTGGTTGCTCATGGACGTGAACAACCCGCTGTCCCGGTTGAACGACATGCTCGACACGGCGTCCCCCCGCCGCGTGGTGTGCTCCGACGAGCTGGCCGAGGGGCTGGAGCTGGGGGAGCGGGGGCTGGTCGTCCGCGCCGAGGACCTCTCCGAGCCCGACGGTGCGGCGGCCGCGCACCCCGGCCCGGAGGAGCTCGCCTACGTGATCTTCACGTCGGGCTCGACCGGTCGCCCCAAGGGCGTCCAGCTCACGAACCGTGCGCTGGCCAACTTCCTGGTCGGCATGCCGGACGCGCTGCGCTGGGCGCCGGGCAAGAGGGTCGCCAACCTCACCACGCCCTCCTTCGACATCTACCTGCTGGAGACCCTGCTGACGATCAGCCGGGGAGGCGTCGTCGTGCTGGGTGACGAGGCCGCGGGGTCGTCGCCCGCCGCGATCGAGTCACTGGTGGTCGGCGGGCACGTCGACTACCTGCAGGTCACGCCCACCAGGCTCCGCCTGCTTCTCGCTGATCCGGCTGCGGCCCACCGGACGCTGGCCGCCCTGGAGAAGCTCATCGTCGGCGGCGAGGCCTTCCCCCCGGACCTGCTGGACACCCTGCGCCGGCACGTCGGCCTGGAGGTCTTCAACGTGTACGGCCCGACGGAGACGTGCATCTGGTCGAGCGTGAAGGACCTGACCGGCGCCACGGAGGTGACCATCGGGGAGCCCATCGCCAACACGACCGTGTACGTGCTGGACGACGACCTCCGCCTCGTGCCCGAGGGCACGGTCGGCAACCTGTGGATCGGTGGGCTCGGCGTGTCGCCGGGCTACCTGAACCGCCCGGACCTCGACGAGGGCCTGTTCCGCGACAACCCCTTCGGGACGGGACGGATCTACCTCACCGGCGATCGCGCCCAGTGGGTCGACGGCGAGCTGCACTGCCTGGGCCGCATCGACAACCAGGTCAAGATCCGCGGCTACCGCGTGGAGCTGGAGGAGATCGAAGGGGTGCTCGCGAGCCACCCCGCCGTGACGTCGGCCGCCGTGGTGGTCGAGACGTCCGGGGCGGGGAACACCGTGCTCCGCGGGTTCGTGCAGGCGGCCCCGGGTGCCCGTCCGGAGCCCCAGGAACTGCGCAGCTGGCTGGCTGGGCGACTGTCGGAGTACATGGTCCCGGCCACCATCGCCACGGTCACCGCCATTCCGATGACCACCAGCGGGAAGGTGGACCGCCGCGCCCTGCTGGCGGCGGAGCCGCTGGCCCTGCCGGCGGAATCCGCAGCCGGGCCCACGTCCACCGAGGGGCGGGTCGAGGAGGCCTGGCGCACGATCCTCGGCGACATCCCGATGGGACGCTCCGACAGCTTCTTCGACCTGGGGGGCAACTCCTTCAGCATCGTCCTGCTCCTGACGGAGCTGAACCGTGCCTTCGGGGAGATCCTCGACGTGAGCGACCTGTTCGCCCACGCCACCATCGCCACGCAGGCGGCCCACGTGGACGCCCTGCTCCGCAGCTCGGCCCCCACGCCGGCGATCGGCGTGGACGCCCCGGCCGGCTGGCTGGCCCACGGGCAGGAGTCGGACGGCCGCGTGGAGGCGGACCTGACGGGCCTGACGCTCGCCGCGCTCGACGCGCTGGGGAAGTCCGCCGGTGGGCGAGCGCCGTTGGCCGGCGCCGTGTTCGCCCTGAGCCTGAGCCGGACGCTCGGGGTGGACGAGGTCACGCTCGGCCTGGTCCGCCGCGACGAGGTGCAGCCGGTCCGGTTCGACTTCGCCGAGCGGGCCGACCTGACCGAGGTCCTGGACGACGTCCACGAGCAGGTGCGTCCGGAGGCCGCCCTGGCCCTGGACGACCTGAGGGCCGCGGGGCACGACGGCCGGGTCGGGGTCGCCGTCACCACCGAACCCGCCGACTCCGGACGCCTGCTGCGCCATTTCGACCTCGTGTTCGGGCTGGCGGACACCCGGGACGGCGTGCGGGTCCACATCGACCACGGGCGCCGTGTGGACGCGGACGCCATGGCCTCCCAACTGGGGCTCTTCGTGAAGCTCCTGGAAGTCCTCGGGGACCGGCGGGAACCGGCCGCGACGACGTCGACCAACGGAAAGAGGAACGCATGAACGAGATCGTGGTTGTCTTCCCCGGCCAGGGGTCGCAGTACGACGGGATGGGACAGGCCCAGTACGAGGCGCACCAAGGCGTCCGCGACTGCTTCGCGCAGGCGTCCGAGGTGCTGGGCTACTCGCTGGAGAACCTGTGCTTCCGCGGGGCGCCGGGAGAACTGACCCGCACCCACCACGCCCAGGCGTCGATCTTGGTGCTCAGCTACGCGATGTACCAGGTGTTCCAGGAGTCATCACCGGTGGCCGTCGACTTCATGACCGGGCACAGCTTGGGCGAGCTGACCGCGCTGGCCGCCTCGGGGGCGATCTCGTTCACGGACGCCGTGCGGCTCGTGAAGGTGCGTGGGGAGGCCATGGAGGAGTGCGCTCGCTCCACCCGCACCGGCATGGTCGCCGTCATCGGGCTTGAGTCCGCTGAGGTCGACGCGCTGAAGGACGAGTTCAACGCGGGCGGCCATGCCCTCCAGGTCGCCAACTACAACAGCGACACCCAGACCGTGCTCGGCGGCACGATCGACGAAGTCGAGCGGTTCACCGCCCTGCTGGACGCCCGGGGCCACCGCTCCGCGCGCCTCAACGTCGCCGGCGCCTTCCACAGCTCCCACATGGCCCCCGCGGTGCCGGCCTTCGTCGCGGCGGTCGAGCAGACGGAGATCGTGCAGCCCACCGTCCCGGTCGTCAGCAGCGTGACGGGCCGGGCCTACACGTCCGTGGAGGAGATCCGCGAGACGCTGGCCGTCCAGCTGACCGAGCCCGTGCGCTGGCGCGACGTGGTGGCCGGCCTCGCCGAGCGTGACGTGCGGCTGTGGATCGAGTGCGGCCCCAAGAAGGTGCTGTCGAAGCTGGTCGCCGCCGTCGTGGGCGAGGATCGCGTGCGCAACCTCGACCAGGACGCGGACGGGGCCCGCGCGGCCGTGGAGGACGTCCTGGCCCACCGGCGCACCGAACCCAGCTTCCCGGGCCTGTGCCTGGGCGCCGTGGCCGCGACCCGCAACCGCAACTTCGACAAGGACGCCTACGCCACCGGCGTCCTCGCCCCGTACCGGGAGCTGCAGGAACTGGCCGGCCGGCACGAGGACCCGCGGGGCTTCACGACCGAGGAGAAGGAGTCGGCCCTCCGCCTGCTGCGCACGATCCTCGACACCAAGGGCGTCCCGTCCGACGAGCAGGCCGACCGGATCCAGCAGATCCTCCGTCGCTCCGGCACGCCCGCGTTGGTGGGCTGAGGAGACATGATGCCGTCCCTCCACGACCTCAGGGCCCTCGACCTCGACGCCACGCCCGGCGACGAGGTGGTGATCCGCCGCTCCCGTCCCACGACGGCCAGCGGTGAGGTCGCCATCATCGGCATGAGCGGCCGCGTCGGGGCGTCCGAGGACCTCGACGACTTCTGGCGCCGCGTCGTGGCGGGCGAGCAGGGCTTCGCCGACCTCTCCGAGGTGCGACGGGCCGACACCGATGCCTACCTGGCCGCGCGCGGCGCCTCGCTCCCGATCGACCCGGCACGCTACGTGGGGGGAACCCGCCTCCCGGACCTCGCCGCCTTCGACCACAGGTTCTTCGGGATGTCGGCGGTCGAGGCGCGGCTGGTGGACCCGAACCAGCGGATCTTCCTGCAGACCGCCTGGGCCGCGCTCGAGGACGCCGGACGCCTCGGGGAGGACCTCCGGGGGAGCACGGTCGGCGTCTACGTCGGCATGTCGGCCGACTTCGGGCCCGACTACCGCACGATCATCGAGGCGATCGCCCCCGACGCCCCCGAGGTCTCGGTGGCGGGGAACATCAAGTCGATCATCGCCAGCCGCCTGGCCTACCTGCTCGACCTGCGCGGCCCCTCGATGCTCATCGACACGGCCTGCTCCTCGGGCCTCGTCGCGACGCTGGCGGCCGTGCGGGCGATCCGGTCGGGCGAGTGCTCCATGGCCGTCGTGGGGGGCGTCAAGTCCGACCTGGTCCCCGTCATCGCCGGTGAGGACGGCCTCGGCATCCGCGACCTGATGGAGACCTCGTCCGCGGACGGGCGCACCCGCACCTTCGACCGCCGCAGCGACGGCACCAGCTCCGCGGAGGGCGCGATCGCCTTCGTCCTCACGTCCCTGGAGGACGCGCAGCGCAACGGCGACCACATCCGCGCGGTCATCAGCGGCGGGGCCATGAACCAGGACGGCGCCTCGAACGGCATCACCGCGCCCAACGCCGACGCCCAGGGCCGGCTCATCACCGCCGCACTCGCGGACGCCGGCGTCCGGGCCGAGGACGTCTCCTACATCGAGGCCCACGGCACCGCGACGCGCCTGGGGGACCCGGTGGAGGTCGGCGGCATCCAACGCGCCTTCTCGCGGGAGACCGAGCGCAAGCAGTTCTGCGCCGTCGGGACGGTCAAGTCGCTCATCGGCCACATGGACAACGTCTCCGGCCTCGCCGGCCTCGCCAACGTCGTGTCGGCCCTGGGGCACCGCACCCTCCCGGCGAGCCGGAACTTCGAGGAGCCGAACCCGAACATCCCCTTCCCCCAGAGCCCCCTCTACGTGAACGACCGCGTCAGGCCGTGGGGGGACGACCCGGCTGCGACGCTGTACGGGGGGGTCAGCAGCTTCGGCCTCAGCGGGACGAACTGCCACCTCGTGGTGCGCAGCGCCGACCCGGTCGCCCCGCGCGCGCCGGCCGAGGGGTGCCACGTGCTGCCGCTGAGCGCGAAGCGTCCGGACGCCCTGCGGATCCTCGCGCAGCGCTACTTGGACCGGCTGGCGGACGCCGACCTGGCCGCTGCGGACGTGGCCTGCACCGCGGCGCTGGGACGCCTGCACCACCCCCACCGCACCGCGATCGTGTTCGAGACGACCGAGGAACTGCGCGGGCACCTGCGGGTGTTCCTGGACGGGGGCACGTCACCCGACGTCGCTGGGCAGGACGTGGACGCCCGCCGGTCACAGCCCGCCCCCGCGGAGCTCGAGGCACTCGCGCGGGCCGCCGATCCCCTGGCGGATCAGCACGACCGGGTGTCGCTGCGCGAGCTCGCCGCGCTGTACTGCGCGGGGGCCGAACTCCCGTGGGCCAGGATGCACCGGGGCCGTGACGGTCGCCGCGTCCCGCTGCCCACCTACCCGTTCGAGCCGACCCGCTGCTGGGTCGAGGGGAGCGGCCGGCCCCGGGGGCTGGCGTCCGACCTGCAGCTTGTCTCGTCCCACGGCGTGGACGTCGGCATCGCGCGGCTGAGCCCGCGCCGGCACTGGGAACTCGACGAGCACCGCATCAGCGGCAAGGCCGTGCTCCCCGGGACCGGACTGGTGGAGCTGGTGCTGCGCACCGCCCGGGAGGCGGGGCTCGAGCTGCCGCTGGCCGTGGATGGCCTGCTCTTCCTCAACCCGCTCGCGGTCGAAGACGACGAGGTCCGCGAGGTCCACGTCAGCCTGCGCGGCACGGACGCGACCCGCGCCGTCGGCATCGCGAGCCGTCTCGCCGACGGCACCTGGGTCGAGCACGCCACCGCCACCCTGGCGCCCGCTGCGGTGACCGCCCGCTCGATCGACGCGGACGCGCTGCGCGCGGGCCTCCACCGGCGCTTGGACGCCTCCCCCGAGGTGGACGTGGCCAAGGGCCTGGTGCTGTCGGAGCGCTGGACCGGCTCCTTCGTCGAGGGCCGCGGCGACGAGGCGGCGGACGAACTACTCCTCGAGTTCGCGTTGCCCGACCGCTTCGTGGGCGAGGTCGCGGACTACGTCTCCCACCCCTCCCTCCTGGACGCGGTGATCAACGCCCCCAGCAGCCTGCACGACAGCGAGCGCCTGTACCTGCCACTGTCGTACGGCCGGTTGCTGGTCCGGGGCTCCCTCCCCGGGAGGGTCGTCGCCCACGTCGTCCGGCGCCCCGAGTCGGTCGATGGAAGCCTGCTGGCGCTCGACGTCACCCTGGCCGACGAGGCGGGCCACGTCGTGATGACGGCCGAGAACTACTGCCTCAAGGACGCCACGGACCTCGCGCTGGAATCCGACTCCGGCCACGGCCATGTGCAGGCGTTCAAGCGACTCCCCGACGCCCCCGCCGCCCGGCCCGGGCGCGGCGACGTGCTCGTGTGGGGCTTCCCCGAGCCGGACGCCCGCGCCCTCGCCACCCGGCTGGCCGCCCTGGGCCACGAGGCCGTCCACGTCCTGCCCGGGTCGGACCAGCCCGAGCACGGACGGGCGTTCGCGTTCGGCCTCCTCGCGGCGGAGGCGTCCGACCCCCGCACCGCGCTCGCCGCTGCCCAGGCGTTCCTGCGCGATGCCGCCGACCGCGAGTGGGTGTTCCGGGACGGCGTCCTGGCGGTCACCAGGGACGCGCTCGCCGTGACGGCCGACCAGCCCACCGTCCGCCCCGACCAGGCCGCCCTCCTGGGGCTGCTTCGCGTGGCGGCGCTGGAGTTTCGCGGCCTCGGGCTGCGCTGCCTGGACACCGACGGCTCCGGCGGGGCGGAGGCCCTGCTGGCGCAGGCCGGCGACCCCGAGCGACGCGACCTCGTGGTCGCGCGGGACGGCGTCCGGTACGCGCCCGAACTGGTGCGCCACCGCATCAACGCCCCCGTACCCACCCCGGACGCGGCGCCCACCGCGGGTGTCGTGCTGGTCTCCGGCGGGACGGGTGACCTCGGCCGGGCCGTCGCGAGCCACCTCGTCGAACGCGGCGTCGCCCGGTTGGTGCTGCTGGGCTCTCCCGCGGGGAGCACGCCGGAGGGCTTCTTCGACGACCTCGCGGACCGGGTGGAGTCCCTCGAGGTCCACCGGGTGGACCTGACCGACCCGGTCGCTGTGTCCGCCCTCTGCGCCGGCGTCCGCGATCGCCTCGGGCCGATCACCGGCGTCCTGCACCTGGCCGGACGCCCGGGGGTCGGGTTCCTCTACGACAAGGGTCCGGACGCGTTCGCCGACGTCTTCGACGCCAAGGCGTTGGGCGCGGTCCACCTGGACGCCGCCACCGCCTCGGACGACCTCGACTTCTTCGTGGTGTTCTCCAGCATCTCCGGGCTGCTCCTCAACCCCGGGCAGGCGGACTACACGGCCGCGAACATGTTCCTCGACGGGCTGGCCGAGGCGCGTCGCCGGGCGGGTCGTCCGTGGGTGAGCCTCCAGTGGCCCGCGTGGCGCCAGACCGGGATCGCCCAACGGCTCGACGCGGTGGACGAGGAGGAACTCCTCCTGCCCGTCGACACCGAGGAGGCGCTCGGCCTCCTGGACCGCGTCCTCGCCGACACCGACGTCCCGGCCGTCCTGTCTCCCGCGCGGCGCCGGGCGTCGCGTCCGGCCCCCACCCCGGGGGCGCCCGTGCTCCGGGAGCGATCCGTGCGGCTCTTCGGCGGACGGGACGGGGACGAGATCGAGCAGGCCGTCGCCCGCGTCTGGGCGGAGACCCTGGACCTGGCGGAGTTGGACGCCCACGACGAGTTCGCCGCCCTCGGCGGGAACTCCCTGCTCACGTCCCACCTGCTCAAGGCGTTCGAACAGCACTTCCCCGGGCAGGTCGACATCACTGACCTGTTCCGGCACACGACGGTGGCCAGCCAGGCCGAGGCGATCCGCGCCCGCTCGGGCGCGACGTCGGACGCTCCCGCGGCGGAGCCGCTCGAGGACGACCTGGACAGTCTCCTCGACGCCCTCGAACAGGGCCGCATCACCGTCGAACAGTCGACCAGATTTCTCTAGGAGTGGACGCAGCGATGAACCATCTGAAGTCACTGATCGCCGAACAGTTGGTCGAGAAGCGCATCAGCCGAGAAGCGGCCAAGGAGCTCCTGCGGGCGCTCTCCCAGCCGGGCCAGCAGGAGCAGATCGCCGTCATCGGCATGGCGGGCCGCTTCTCGTCGACCCGCGACATCGACCAGTTCTGGGAGTTCCTCAAGCTGGGCAGGACGGGCATCCGCTCGTTCCCCGAGGCCCGGCAGGCCGACATGCGGGAGGTCTTCGCCAACCCGTCGTACGCCGAGCTGATCCTGGGTGCGCCGGTCGCCGAGGCCGACCTGCCCCACCTGTACGCCAAGAGCGGGTACATGGAGCGGATCGACACGTTCGACGCGGCCTACTTCGGCATCCCGCCGTTGGAGGCCGACTACATGGACCCGAACCAGCGGCTCGCCCTCGAGGTCGCCCACGAGGCCCTCGAGAACGCGGGCTACGGCGGGCCGGCCTCCCACGGCTCGCGGACCGGAGTCTTCCTGGGGCGCGACCACGCGAACTTCTCCTTCTACCGGATGGCCTCCGAGCGCCACCCGATGCAGCTCTCGGGCTCCTGGGAGGGGTTGGCCGCCAGCCGGATCTCCTACGTGTTCGACCTGAAGGGGCCCTGCCTGGTCACCGACACGGCGTGTTCGGCCGGCGCGGTGAGCATCCACCTCGCCATCCAGTCGCTGCTGGCGGGGGAGTGCGACACCGCACTGGCCGGAGGCATCAACCTGTCCTCCATCGGTGAGCCGAAGGCGAACTTCATGTCCGGGGCGACCATGGACAGCGTCGAGTCGGCCGACGACACCATCCGCACCTTCGACGCGCGCGCCAACGGCACCCTGTGGGGTGAGGGCGTCGGCATGGTCCTGCTCAAGCCGTTGCGCCAGGCGATCGCCGACCGGGACAACATCCGTGCGGTGGTCCTGGCGACCGCGATCAACAACGACGGCACGTCGAACAGCATCACCGCGCCGAACGCCCTGCAGCAGGAGCAGGTGATCCTCGACGCGTGGAAGCGCGCCGCGGTCGACCCCGCGACGATCAGCTACGTCGAGGCGCACGGCACCGGGACGGTGCTGGGGGACCCGATCGAGATCAAGGGCCTGACCAGCGCCTTCAGGCGGCACACGGATCGGCGCCAGTTCTGCGCGATCGGGTCGCTCAAGACGACCATGGGCCACATGGTGGCCGCCTCCGGCGTGGCGTCCCTGGCCAAGGTCGTGCGCTCCCTGGAGACAAAGGCCCTCGCGCCGTCGGCCAACTTCCAGGTGCCCAACCCCTTCGTCAACTTCTCCGACAGCCCGTTGTACGTCAACGACCGGCTGACCCCCTGGGAGACGGACGGGCCGCGCCGGGCCGCCATCAACTCCTTCGGCTTCATCCGGACGAACTGCCACCTCGTGCTGGAGGAGGCGCCCGCTCCACTCGAGGCCCCGCTCGCGGCGGAGCGCTACTGCCTCACCATCAGCGCGCGGACCCCCGCCGCCCAGGCACGCCTGCTCGACGCGTACGCCGAGGCGCTGGAGGACGAGCAGTGGAACTGGGCCGACGCGTGCTACACGTCGAACGTCGGGCGCGCGCACCACGAGCACCGGACCATGCTCGTCGCCCGGTCGCGGGCCGAGCTCGGGGAGTCCCTCGACTGGGCTCGGTCGCACCCCGGCGCCTCGGACCCGTCCCGGGGGGTCAGCCAGGGCCACCACAAGGTGGTCAGCGACAAGAAGCGTGAGCTGTCCGCCGGCGAGCTGACCGGCGCGCGCAAGCGTGACCTGACGCGGGCCGCCGCAGCGGTCGTCGTCCGCCACCGGTCGATCCGGCACCCGCACGACCTGGCCGAGCTGGCGGCTCTCTACGCCGAGGGCGCCGACGTGGAGTTCACGGCTCTGCACGAGGGCGATCCGCGACGCAGGGTGCCGCTGCCCACCTACTCCTTCGAGCCCACCCGCCACTGGGCCCGTCCCATGCGGACCGCCGTGACCGTGCCGACGGTCGCCGTCGCCGCCGCCGCGCCGGAGCCACTCTGTGGTGCCGAAGCGCTGCGGACCGACACGCGCCTGGAGTTCGAGCGCCTCTTCGAGGTCACGGACTGGGTGCTCGCCGACCACCGCATCGGGGGACGGGCCGTCCTCCCCGGGACCGTGTACCTGGAGATGGTGCGCGCGGCGTTCGCCCTCGCCACGGGGTCCGACCGACTCGGCCTGTCCAACGCCATCTTCCTCCAGCCGCTCACGGTCGAGGAGGGCGCGCCGGTCAGCCTCCGTACCCGTCTGGACGCCGAGGGCGACGGCTTCCGCTTCGTCGTCTCCAGCCTCGACGACACCGGCCGGTGGACGGACCACGCCGAGGGCCGGGTCGACCCGCTGCAGGAGCCCGCTCCGACCGAGCGCGTCGACGTGCCTGCGCTCCGGGCCGCCGCCACCGAGGTCGCCGACCCCTTCGTGGGCGAGGCCGAGACCGGCGTCTTCACCTTCGGGCCCCACTGGGACGTCGTGCGCGCCATCTGGCGTGGGGACGCGGGCGTCCTGGCGCGGTTCGCCCTGCCGGCGGGGCTGGAGGGGGAGACGGACTGCTACCGGCTGCACCCCTCCCTCCTCGACAACGCGGTGAACCTCATCTCGCAGACGGGCGCTGACACATACCTCCCCTACGTGTACCGGTCCCTCAAGCTGTACGGCCCCATGCCGGAGACGTTCCACTCGCTGATCCGGGTCGTCCGGGACGGCCAGCCCGGGGACGAGACCATCACCTACGACGTGGACCTGGCCGACGAGTCCGGCGCGGTGTTCGCGCGGGTGCAGGACTACACCGTCAAGAAGGTCGACTGGGCGCGCTTCCGGGCCGCCGAGGCGGATCGGTGCCTGCGCCTGGGCTGGACGCCCGTCGAGGCCGAGACGGTCCCGGCGGACGGGTGCTGGGCGGTCGTGGTGAGCGACACGGACGCGGGGGCGGCCGTCCTCGACGCGGCCCGCGCCTCCGGGCTGGATGTCCGGGCTGCCGTCCTGGGTGAGGTCGCCGACCCCGCCGCGGGCCGCTTCGGTCGTGGTCGCGACGGGATCTCCACGCTCGTCACCAGCTGGCGGGACGCCGGGGTGGACGGGGTGGCCTGGCTGGTCGAGCCCACCTCCGACCTGGGCCCGCTGGACCCGGCACGGCGGGACGGTCTGACCGACCTGCTCCGGCTCACGTCGGCCCTGGTGGCTGAGCGCGTCCGGTTGCCGCGCGGCCTGCGCGTGGGCGTCGAGGGTGCGGCCCAGGTCTCGGCCGCCGAGGCGGGCACCCCGTTCGGGACGGCGACCGCCGCCCTGGCCAAGGTGGTCGGACAGGAGAACGCCCACCTGGGCGTCCGTGTCGTCGACGTCGCCCCGGACGCCTCGTCCGAGGACCTCGTCGGGGTGGTCCGCGCCGGTGGGCCGGCCCTGCAGGCCCACCGTGGCGGTCGGGTCTGGGTGCCGCGCCTGACGGCGGCGACGCTCCCCGGTGCCGAGTACGACGACACCTTCCGCGGCGGCGTGTACCTGGTGACCGGCGGCCTCGGCGGTCTCGGACGGGCCGTGGCCGAGACGATGGTGGCCCAGGGAGCCGAACGCGTACTGCTGGTCGGACGCCGCGACCCGAGCCCCGAGGAGTCGGCTTGGCTGGCCGGCCTCGCCGGGGTGGACCACCACACCTGTGACGTCGCCGATCCCGAGGCGCTGGGCGCCCTGGCCGATGCGCTGGACGCCGAGGGCGTCCGCCTGAGCGGCATCGTGCACGCCGCGGGCGTGGCGGGCGCGGGGTTCCTCGCCGGCAAGTCCGACGACGAGTTCACGGCCGTGCTGCGGCCCAAGGTGGACGGCGGGCTGGGGGTCCTGGCCCTCGCCCGTCGGCATCCCGGCGCCTTCCTGGTGCTGTTCGCCTCGATCACGGGCGTCGTCGGGGGGCCCGGGCAGGGCGACTACGCGGCTGCGAACGCCTTCCTCGACGGGCTGGCCTCGCTGGCCCGCGCCGAGGGCATCCCGGCCGTGGCCATCGACTGGCCGTCCTGGGCCGAGGTGGGGATGGCGGTGCGCCACGGCGTGGGTGAGGACGACTCGCTCGTCCGCCCCCTGTCGGTGGCCCAGGGGCTGACCTGGTTGCAGCGCCTCCTCCGGGATCCGGCGCCGGGAGTGGTGCCCGGCGAGTTGAACCTCGAGGTGGCCCGCGCCAACGCCGACGACCTCGGCACGCTGCTCGACCTGCCCGGGGGGACGCGCGCGCCCGCCGATGCGCCCGTCGCGTCGGGTGACGGCGTCCGACTACGCGGACTGGGTGAGCCGACGATCGTCCAGCAACGCGTCGCGGACGCTTTCGGGGCCGTGCTCGGACTGACCGAGATCGACGCCTTCGCGGGTTTCCAGGAGCTGGGCGGCAACTCCCTGATGACCACCCAGCTGCTGAAGCTCGTGGACGAGGCGTACCCCGGCGTGGTCGACATCGCCGACCTGTTCTCCTACGCCAGCATCGCCGACCTGGCCGGGTTCATCGCCGACCAGGTGCAGGACGAGCCGGCCGCCGGGGAGGCGGCGGAGGCCGGCGACCTCCTGCGCGACGTGCTGGACGAACTGGGGGACGCGGAGCTGCTGGAGATGTTCTCCGGGGGCGAGGAGGCCAGCCTGTGAGCACCGTGGACGCCCGGAAGGACCTGATCCGCTACCTGCTGGGCCAGGTCAAGAACAAGGCGCTCGACGTCGACGTCGCCAAGCAGTACATCGCGTCCCTGACGGCGGCGGTGCCCGTGGCCGACGACCCCGTGGCCGTGGTGGGGATCGCCTGCCGGTTCCCCGAGGCGGGCGACAAGGACGCCTTCTGGGCGAACCTCGTGGAGGGTTGCGAGTCCATCGGCGAGTTCCCCGCGCTCCGTCTGGAGGACTACCGGCGCATCGAGCCGGGGGACCAGGCGCTCCGCCGCGGCGGGTACCTGGACCGCATCGACCTGTTCGACGCCGAGTTGTTCGGCCTGCCGCCCCAGGTCGCGCTCCAGATGGACCCGTACCACCGGCTCCTCCTGGAGGTCCTCGTCGAGACCGGTGAGGACGCGGGGTACCCGCGGTCGGCCCTGTACGGCTCGAACACCGGCATCTTCGTGGGCAACGACCACACGCACCGGCTGAACCGGTCCTACCTGCCCTTCCTGGCCGACGTGGACTTCTCCGCCATCACCGGCTCCTGGTCGTCCATCCTCGCGAGTCGCCTGTCCTACCTGTTCAATCTGCGCGGGCCGGCGAGTGTCATCGACACGGGGTGCTCGTCCGGCCTCGTGGCCCTCGACGCGGCGACCAAGGCGCTCCGGGCGGGGGACTGCGACGCCGCGTTCGTCGCGGCCATCAACCTCTTCCTCGACCCGACCAGCTTCGGCGACGAGACGTCCTCACCGCAGTTCCGCGTCCGGCCCTTCGACGATGCCGCCGACGGGACGGTGTGGAGCGAGGGCGTGGCGGGCATCCTCATCAAGCCGCTCTCCCGGGCCGTCAGCGACGGCGACCACATCTACGGCGTCGTCCGCGCCGTCGCGACCAACAGCGACGGGCGGAGCAACGGTCTGACCGCGCCGAACGCCCAGGCGCAGAGCGAGCTGCTGTCGCGCGCCTGGCGCAGGGCCGGGATCGCGCCCGAGACACTCTCCTACCTCGAGTCCCACGGCACGGGCACCGTGCTGGGCGACCCGATCGAGGTCAAGGGCCTGGTGTCGGCGTTCGCCCAGTTCACCGACCGGCGCCAGTTCTGCGCCATGGGGTCGGTCAAGTCGAACATCGGCCACACCGTGGGCGCCGCCGGGCTGGCGTCCCTGGTCAAGGTGCTCCTGTGCCTCGAGCACGGCGTCCTGCCGCCCAGCCTGAACTTCGAGGTGCCGAACCGATTCGTCGACCTGGTGGAGTCACCGGTCTACATCGCCGATCGGGCACTGGACTGGCCGCGCTCGGACGTGCCGCGCCGGGCCGGCGTCAGCAGCTTCAGCCTGGGCGGGACGAACGCCCACGTGGTCGTCGAGGAGGCGCCCCCGGCCGACCGTGCTCCCGCGGCGGAGCGCGCCTTGGCAGCGGACGGCGTCCGTGTCTACCCCCTGTCGGCGCGCACCGAGGAGCTCCTGGCCGCGTCGGCCGCCGACCACGCCGATCGTGTCGGCGCCGACCTGCTGCTCGACCTCGACGACGCGTGCTTCACGCTGCAGGCCTGCCGCGACCACCAGCCGGTCCGGTCCGCGGTTGTCTTCCGCGGCCGGACGGGGCTGCTGGCCGGCCTCGCCGCCCTCGCCGCCCCCACGTCCGGCTCGGCGGCCCGGGGTGAGGGCTGGTCGCTGGTGCTCGCCGACGACCCGGGCCCTGACGCCGAGGTCCTGAGGATCGGCCTGGACGCCGCCCGCGCCTTCGTGGCCGGCGAGAAGGGGGCCTTCGCCGGCGTCCCGCGCCCGGCGGGTGTCCGCCGGGTCCCCCTGCCGGGGCAGCCGTTCGACCGCCGCCGGTTCTGGGACGAGACGCCGCGTGCGGCCATCGCGTCGTCGCGGGCCACGGTCGAAGACCCCATCGCCCGGTTGCGCGAGGCCATGGACGGCCCGTCGCGGGTGACGGGCGAGGACGCCCCGTCCGCGCCGCGTCGGCTCGCGTCCATCGTCTGGACCGAGGTGTTGGGTTACCCGCAGGTGGCGGCGGACGACGACTTCTTCCGGCTGGGCGGCGACTCCATCTCGTCGATGCGGATGGCCCAGCTGCTCGGCGACGTCGTCGGCCTCTCCGTCCCTGGCACCGTGCTCCTCGAGCGGCCCACCTTCGACGCCTTCGCAGCCGTCCTGGAGGACGAGTACGGCCTGACGGCCGAGCGGGTGGACGCCGTCGTGGCGTCCGGCCCGCGCGAGGAGCGCCGCGTCGAGGAGCGGGCCTACGAGCTGCCCCTGACGCCGGCGCAGCGCTCGGTGTTCCTCGCCGTGGGCATCGAGCCCGACTCGGTGGCGTACAACGTCACCGGGATCACGTTGGGCGAGGGACGTGTGGCGCCCGCTCGCCTGCGGGCGGGGCTCGCCGCGCTGGTGGAGCGCCACGACAGCCTCCGCGCCACCTTCCACCTCGTGGACGACCAGCCGGTGCAGCGGATCCACGCCGAGGTGCCGACCGACGTCCGGGTCATCGACCTGCCCGCGCCGGCGCCGGGCGTCTCCCACGAGGACGCGGCCAGGGCTGCCCTCGACGGGTTCGTCCAGCCGTTCGACCTGGGGGCCGGCCCCCTCTTCCGCGTGGCGCACCTCCAGTTCGAGGACGGCGTCTCCTGCACGGCCGTGGACGTCCACCACCTGGTGACGGACGGCACCTCCATGGGCATCCTCATGCGCGACTTCGCCGCGCTGAGCGCCGGCGAGGCGCTGCCGCCCCTCGCGCTGGGCTACCGCGGTGCCGTCGAGGAGCTGCTGGCCCGCGCGGGGACGTCGGCGATGGCCGAGCACCGGCAGTACTGGCTGGAGCGCTTCTCCGACGAGCCGCCGGTGCTGCGCCTGAACATCGACGGCGCCCGCCCCGCGGTGGCCGGGGGGCCGGGTGCCACCCTGTTCTCCGAACTGGACGGGTCCGTCCTGGCGCAGGCCAAGGCGTTCGCGCAGCGCCACGGCATGACCTTGAACATGCTGCTCCTGGGCACGTACCACCTGCTGTTGGCCCGCATGAGTGGCCAGCGGGACATCGTCATCGGGACGCCGGTCCTCGGACGCTCCGACCCCGGCTTCCGCGACCTCGTCGGGATGTTCGTGAACACCCTGCCGGTCCGCCTGTCCACCGCGGGCTCGCCCACGGTCGCCGACTACCTCGCGGGGCTGCGCTCCACCGTCGTCGATGCGCTCGCCCACCAGGACTTCCCCTTCGAGTCGCTCGTGGAGGCGGTGAACCCGCCACGCGAGCCCGGACGCCGGGCGCTCGTGGACGTCTACTTCGCCCACCAGAACAGCGACATGGGGCTCGACCACGACGGCGAGCGCGCCCTGACGTTCGACGCCGGCACGGCCAAGTTCGACCTCACCCTGACCACCCGG
Source organism: Propioniciclava sp. LT432 (assembly GCF_059515965.1). Classification (NCBI taxonomy): domain Bacteria; kingdom Bacillati; phylum Actinomycetota; class Actinomycetes; order Propionibacteriales; family Propionibacteriaceae; genus Propioniciclava; species Propioniciclava sp. LT432. The sequence goes on from NZ_JCAKNE010000011.1 coordinate 50,926, forward strand.
GAGGCCCGGGGCCGCCTGCTGCTCTCCTGGGAATACGCGACCGAGCTCTTCCACGCGGACACAGTCGGCCTCCACGCCGAGCGCTTCACCCAGTTGCTCGCGTCGATCACGGCCGCGGACGCCGGCGACCCCGTCGACGGCCTCGCGCTCATCGGCGCGGAGGAGGAGCGGCTCCTGCAGGCGTGCTCCCGTCCCGAGGACGACCGGCTCGAGGAGGACCGGTTCGAGGACGACCCGTTCGAGGAGTCGGGGCTCGTCGCCCTGTTCGAGAGGGTCGTGCGCGAGCGCCCCGAGGCGGTCGCCCTGGTGCAGGGCGACGAGCGGCTGACCTACGCCGCCCTGGACGCCCGGGCCAACCGCATCGCCCGCGGCCTGGTGGGCACGGGCCTGGCCGGTGGCCCGGTCGCGTTGCTGCTGGACCGCTCCTTCGAGTTGGTCGCCGCCATGCTGGGCGTCCTGAAGTCGGGCAGCCACTACGTCCCCCTCAACACCGAGTTTCCGGGCGAGCGGATCGGCGCGATGCTGGACGACTCGGCGTCGCCGTTGCTCCTGACCTCGGACACGCGCCTGGAGCAGGCGCGCGGGTTCGCCTCGGAGCGCCTGCACGTCCTCACCGTCGACGCGTGTGCGCGGGCGGCGGACGGCGACGGCCCCCTGGGCCTGCCCAGTCGCGCGGAGGACCCCGTCTACGTCATGTACACGTCGGGGACCACGGGCCGTCCCAAGGGGTCGCTCATCCGGCAGCGCGGTGTGCTGCGCGTCGCGTGGCACGCCAACTTCTACGACGCCGGCCCGGACGACGTCTTCGTGATGCTGTCGGACTACTCGTTCGACGGTTCCGTGTTCGACATGTTCAGCGCCCTCCTGAACGGTGGCCGCCTCCTCGTGCTCGAGCCCGAAGTCGTCCAGGACCTGGATCGGCTCGCCCGTCAGGTCCGGGACCACGGGGTGACCTGCTTCTTCGTGACGACGGGGCTCTTCAACGCGCTCGTCGACCACAACCTCGACGCGTTCGCGGGCGTCCGCCGGGTGATCTTCGGCGGTGAGGTGGCCTCGCAGGCCCACGTCCGTCGGGCGTTCGAGGCGCTGGGCCCGGGCCGGGTCGCGCAGGCCTACGGGCCCACGGAGACCACCGTCTTCGCCACCGTGCACATCCTCGACGCGCTGCCCGGGAGCGGGCCGGTGTCGATCGGCCGCGCGGTCAACGGCACGACGCTCTGGGTGCTGGACGAGCAGGGACGTCACCAGCCCATCGGCGCGACGGGTGAGCTCTTCATCGGCGGGCGCGGGCTCGCGGACGGTTACCTGAACGAGCCGGAGATGACGGCCGAGCGGTTCGTGGAGGCGCCGTCCGTCCCGGGCGAGCGCCTGTACCGCACGGGTGACCTCGTCACCTTCCGCAGCGACGGTCTGCTCTACTTCGTCGGACGCCGCGACGACCAGGTCAAGCTGCGGGGCTTCCGCATCGAGCTCGGTGAGGTCATCAACGCGGCCAGCCGGCAGCCCGGGGTGCTGCAGGCGTACGCCGGCGTCATCGAACTCGGGACCGGCCGCTCCTTGTGCCTGTGGGTCCGCCTGGAGGACGCCTCCCCGGACGCGGTCCGTGCCGTTCACGCCGGGCTCTCCCGTCAGTTGCCGGCGTTCATGGTTCCCTCGGTGGTCGTCCCGACCGACGAGTTCCCGCTGAACAAGAACGGCAAGGTGGACGTCGCGGCGCTGCCCACCCCCGACTTCTCGTCGGAGTCGGCCGTCGCCCCCTCGTCGGAGCTCGAGCAGCGGGTGGCAGCCGCCTGGTCGTCCGTGCTCGGGGTGCCGGTCGAGGACGTCCACGCCAACTTCTTCTCCCTGGGTGGGGACTCGATCAAGGCCATCCAGGTCACCGCTCGCCTGCGCGAGGCCGGCATCGTCGTCCAGGTCCCGGACCTGCTGGAGCACCAGACCGTCCGGAACCTCGCAGCGGCGCTCGGCTCCCGGGACGCCCCCGAGGCGGCTCCGCTCCACGACCAGCGACCCGTGGTGGGACCCATCGACACCACCCCGGTGCAGGCCGACTTCCTGGAACTGCCGGGGGCGGCCGACCTGGTGTTCAACCAGTCCCTCCGGGTGACGCCGCCGGCGCCCATCCCGACCGAAGAGTTGGTGTCCGCTGTCGACGCCCTGGTGCGCGCCCACGACCTGCTGCGGGTCCGCGTCCGGCCGGACGGCGTCCTGATCGTGCGTGATCCGGGCGAGCACGGGCTCGTCGTCCACCGTCCGGCCGCCCCCGCCCTCGACGAGGAGGAGACGTCGCTGTTCCTCGCCGAACTGCAGCGGCGGGTCGACGTCGTCCGGGGGCCGGCCGTCGCCCTCGCGACCGGACTGGGGCCGGACGGAGCCGGCTTCGCGCTGGCCATCCACCACCTGGCGGTCGACGTCGTCTCGTGGGGGGTGCTGCTGGGGGACCTCGAGCGGTGCCTCACCGACGGGGCGGACGCCCTGCCGCCGCGCACGATGCCCTTCCCGGCCTGGGCGGCCGCGTTGCGGGAGCACGCCACCGCGGGCGGGTTCCGCCACGAGCTGGGCCACTGGCTCCGCACCGCGACGCTGGCGCAGCGCGCCCCGAAACTGTTCGGGGGCGAGCCTCCCGTCCGGGGTGCGACCCACCGCACGATGGTCCGCATCGGTGCCGACGACGTGTCCGGCCTGCTGGTGTGGGCGCGGGACAGGTTCGGCGCCGAACCCGCCGAGGCGGTACTGGCCCTGGTCCTGCGTGGCCTGGCCACGTGGCGCGGGGCGTCCCGCGTCGGCGTGACCGTCGAGGGACACGGCCGCGAACCCTTCGGGCCGCGGCAGGACCTCAGCCACACCGTCGGCTGGTTCACCACCACCTTCCCACTCGTCGTCGACATCCCGGACGCCGCGGGCGACACGGTGGCCGCGGTCCACCGGGCCTTCGGCCGCCTGCCCGGACGTGGCCTCGGTTTCGGGGCGCTGCGGCGCTTCGACCGGGGGCTGGCGGACGAGGACGCCGCCCAGCTGGCCTCGCTCGCGCCGCAGGTGAGCTTCAACTACCTCGGTGAGCAGGACGAGTTGGCCGACACGGGTCTCCGCGTCGAGCACCTCTCCGGCGACCTCACGGTGGACCCCCGCTGGCCGATGGCCCACCTCGACGTCGTGGCCCACCGCAGCCAGGGCGACCTGTACCTCGACGTGCGCCTGTCCGAGGCCGAGTCGCTGGACGACCTCGCCGCAGCGCTGCACGCCGCCGTCGCGGAACTGTCCTCGAACCCCACGGGACGCCGTGAGGCCGGCCTGGTCGCCTCCGCGCCCGTGGAGGACCACGTCCTGGACGCCGTACTCGCCGACATTCTCGGGGGGAATTGATGAGATCCCATCCATTTCCTCCTGCCTGCGACGGCGGGCATCGACGGGATCGCCGGATTTCCATTCGCCCACTCCCGGATCATGGACACGAGAATTCGCCTCCATGCCGTCAGGTAGGTTTCCACGCGAAGCCCACCGTCGCCACACCCCCTCACCCCACCCTCGGCGTCAAGGAAGAGCTAACAGCATGATCAACAAGGCCGACATCCAGACCGTCTTCGGTCTGGCCGCCATGCAGAAGAGCATGCTCCTTGCCCATGCCCTCGACCCCGATTCGGGCGCCTACATCGAGCAATTCGACTTCACCCTGGAGGGCACCGTCGACGTGGATGCGATGCGCCGCGCCTTCGGCTCCCTCTCCCGCGAGTACGCCGTACTGAGGACGGTGTTCAGCTTCCGCAACACCGACGACCCCTACCAGTTGGTGCTGCGTGAGTGGGAGCCGCCCCTGGTGGTCGAGGATGTGCGGGGGACGGCGTCCGTCGACGAGGCCGTCCGCCGCATCAAGGACGCCGACCGTTCCCGCGGCTTCGACCTCGGGCAGGACGTACTGTTCCGCGCCACGCTGCTCCGCGTGGGGGAGGAGGACTGGCGACTCGTCCTGTGCTTCCACCACATCATCCTCGACGGCTGGTCGCTCGGGCCGCTCTTCGGCGCGCTGATCAGGTATTACGAGCAGTACGTCAGCACGGGGCAGGCCGTCCAGGAGGTCGAGCCGACGCCCTACGCCGACTATGTCCGGTGGTACGAGGCCCAGGACCCCCGGCGCGCGCGTGACCACTTCCGCGACCTGTTGGACGGCTACGAGAAGCCCGCGGTCCTCCCGGCGACCCCCGCGGACGGCTACACCACCGCCGTCCACCGCTTCTCCCTGCCCGACGCGGTGAACGCCGGTCTGTCCGACGTGGCGCAGCGGGAGCGTCTGACGCTCAGCGCCCTGTTCCAAGCGGCGTGGGGCGTGCTGCTGCAGCGCTACAACTACGTGGACGACGTCGTCTTCGGCTCGGTCGTTTCCGGTCGGGGAATTCCGATCGAAGGCGTCGATCGCATGGTCGGGTTGTTCGTGAACACCCAACCGCTGCGCATTCAATGCAAGCCGCAGGATTCGTTCATCGACGTGGCGCGCAATGTTCATGATTCGTTCATCCGGGGAAGTGCGCACGAATATGCGCCGCTCTTCGACATCCAGTCCGACACCGCATTGAAGAACAACCTGCTCAACCACGTCATCGCGTTCGAGAACTACCCCTTGGCCGACCAATTGCGTGCCTTCTCCGACGGGCCCGGTCATGACCTGCGGTTCGTCGGGGTCGACTACGTCGAGCAGACGAGCTACGACCTGACGGTCACGGTCAACCCGGGCACGACGTTCGACGTCACGTTCGCCTACAACGCCCGCGCGTACAGCGCGGACCTGATGGCGGACGTGGAGCAGGGGCTCGTGCGGATCCTCGAGGCGGCGTGCGAGCAGCCGGACGCGCCGGTGGCCCGGGTGGCGATCGCCGCCCCGCCGGCGCCGGCCCCCGCGCCGTCCCTGCCCGAGGCGACGGTGGTCGACCTGTTCGACGCCGTGGTGGCCCGGTGCCCGGACGCGGTCGCCCTGACCTGGCGCGGCATGCACCACACGTACGCCGAGGTGGACGCCTGGTCGGACGCCGTGGCCCAGCAGCTCGTGGAACGCGGCGTCCGGCCCGGTCAGGGGGTGGGCCTGCTGTCCGATCGGCGCCCCGAACTGGTCATCGGGATGCTCGCGGCGATGAAGGCCGGCTGCCACTACATCCCCATCGAGGTGAAGGAGGCGACCGCCCGCATCGAGTTCCTCCTCGCGGACGCGGAGTCCCCCTGCGTGCTCACCGTGTCCGAGCTGGCCGGGCGGCTTCCCGCCGGCACCCCCCACCTCCTCGTGGCGTCCCCCACCGGAGCCCCCGCGGTCCGGTTCGAGCGGGTGGCGACCGGGCCGGACGCCACCGCGTACATGATGTACACCTCGGGGTCGACGGGCCGCCCCAAGGGCTGCTACATCACCCACCGCAACATCGTCCGGCTCTTCTCCGACCAGACGTTCCACGACTTCGACGCGGCCGAGACCCTGATGCTCACCAGCTCGCCGGCCTTCGACGTGTGCACGTTCGAGATCTGGGGTGCGTTGCTCTTCGGCGCCCGCCTGGTGCTGCCCGACGAGATCGACATCCTCGACGTGGTCCGACTGCGCGAGGTGTTGGCCCGGGAGCAGGTGCGTGGGCTGTGGCTCACCGCGCCGCTGTTCAACCAGCTCGTCGACGTGAACCCGGACGCCTTCGCTCCCCTGCACCATCTGCTGATCGGCGGCAGCGCGCTGTCGGTGAAGCACGTCGCCAAGGTCATGGACGCCTGCCCCGGGCTGGTGGTCACGAACGGGTACGGCCCCACCGAGAACACGACGTTCTCCACGACGCACCGCGTCCGCGCCGCGGACCTGTCGCGCGACCGCATCCCCATCGGCCTCCCGGTCGCACACTCGACCGGCTTCGTCCTGGACCGCGGTCTGCGCCCGCTGCCGCCGGGCGCCATCGGTGAGCTCTGCGTGGGTGGCGCGGGCGTGGCCCCGGGCTACCACCGGCGGCCCGAGCTGGACGCCGAGCGCTTCGTCACCGTGCCTGGGCTGCCCGGTCGGCTCTATCGCACCGGGGACCTCGTCCGGCAGTCGCCCGACGGTGGCTTCGACTACCTCGGTCGCGCCGACGACCAGGTCAAGATCCGCGGGTTCCGCGTGGAGGTCGGCGAGGTCGAGATCGCGCTGCAGTCCGTCCCCGGCGTCCGTGACGGTGCCGTCGTCGTGGTGGAGCGCCAGGGGGAGAAGCGCCTCGTCGCCTTCTACGCCTCGGACGAGGGCCTCGCGCCGGACGACGTCCGCCTCGCGCTCGGCCGTCAGTTGGCCGCCTACATGGTGCCGACCGGCGTCGTGCCCATGGACGACCTGCCCCTCAACAAGAGCGGCAAGGTGGACCGTCGTGCGCTGGTCGCGGGGTACCAGGATCGGGAGCCGGAGAGCGCGGCCCCGCGCGACCTGCGCCACCTCACCCCCACGCAGCGCCACGTCATGGAGATCGTCGAGGACGTCCTGGGCGAGCACGTGTCCGACGTGCACGGGAACTTCTTCGACATCGGCATGAACTCGCTGAGCCTGCTCACGATCAACAACCGTCTCAGGAAGGCCGGGTGGGACGTCCCGCTCAAGGCGCTCTTCGAGCACACCTCCGTCGCGGCCCTGTCCGCCCACCTGGACCGGGGTGCCCCGGACGACGTGGACGTCCCGGACACGGTGGCCGAGGAGGACGCGGAACAGGACGCGCTGGCCGCGAGCCAGCTGTTCCTGCAATTCATGGACGAGGAGGACGCGCATGTCTGACCTGCAGCTGGACCACCGCTACACCGGACTCGAGGTCGCCGTCATCGGCATGGCGGGACGCTTCCCGCTGGCCGAGGACACCGAGCAGTTCTGGGCCAACCTCGTCGAGGGGGTGGACGCCATCTCCCGCTTCTCCGACGAGGAGCTCGAGGAGATGGGCGTGCCCGCGGCGCTCCTGGCGGACGAGAACTACGTCCGGGCCAAGGGGATCCTGCCGCACCTGGAGTCGTTCGACGCGTCGTTCTTCCACTACACGCCGGCGGACGCCCGCCTGCTGGACCCGCAGGTGCGCGTGCTCCACGAGGAGGTCTTCCACGCCCTCGAGGACGCGGGGTACTCCTCCGAGGAGCGCACCGAGTCGATCGGCCTGTTCCTGGGGGCGACGAACAACCTCGCTTGGGAGGCCCATACGCTGAGCAAGTACCTCGCGAGCGGGCCGACCTTCGCGGGCATGCAGCTCAACGACAAGGACTTCGCCGCGACGCGCATCGCGTACGCGCTGAACCTGCGCGGCCCGGCGATGACGATGCACACCGCGTGCTCGACCTCGCTGGTGGCGATCGACCTCGCCTGCCGGAACCTGCTCACGGGTGGCTGCCAGATGGCCGTGGCCGGCGGCAGCGGGCTGACCCTGCCCCACAAGAACGGGTACCTGTACCAGGAGAACATGATCCACTCGTCCGACGGCCACTGCCGCGCGTTCGACGAAGAGGCCGAGGGGACCGTCGAGGGGAACGGCGTCGGGGTCGTGGTGCTCAAGCGCCTCGAGGCCGCCCGCCGCGACGGGGACCGCATCCTGGCGGTCATCCGGTCCACGGCGACCAACAACGACGGGAATCGCAAGGTCGGCTACACCGCCCCCAGCGTCGAGGGCCAGGCGGACGTGATCCGCAAGGCGCAGCGCCTCGCCCAGGTGAAGCCCGCGGACATCTCCTACGTCGAGACCCACGGCACCGGGACGCGCCTGGGCGACCCGATCGAGGTCGAGGCGCTCCGCAAGGCCTTCTCGGTGGACGCCCTCGAGCCCGGGAGCTGCGGGATCGGGTCGCTCAAGTCCAACATCGGGCACCTCGACACGGCCGCCGGCGTGGCCTCCTTCATCAAGACGATCCAGGTGCTGCAGAACGCCACGGTGCCGCCGAGCCTGCACTTCAAGACGATCAACTCCAACATCGCCCTCGATGAGACGCCGTTCCGCGTCGTGTCGGAACTGGAGACGCTCCAGCGTCGCCCCGCCGGGGACGACCGGCAGCAGCCCTTGCGCGCGGGCGTCAGCTCGTTCGGGATCGGGGGCACCAACGCCCACATCGTGCTCGAGGAGGCACCCGTCCCACCCCTCTCCTCCGGCGCCGGACGCCGTCACAACACCCTCACCCTCGCCGCCCACTCGCCCGAGGCGCTCGCGGCGGCGAAGAGCCGCCTGGCCGACCACCTCGGTAAGCGCCCCGAGCTCGATCCGTCGGACGTGGCCTGGACCATCCAGAACCGCCAGCGCAAGCTGCGGTACCGCTACGCCACGGACTTCGCCGACGTGGCCGACCTGCGCGGTCGCCTCGAAGCGTCGCTGCGCCGCGGCGAGGCGGCCGTCGACACCGGCCAGAACGACCGCCGGGGCGTGTACTTCCTGTTCAGCGGCCTCGGCGCCCAGCACGTCCGCATGGCGCGCGACCTCCACGCCACCGAGACGCAGTTCCGGCAGCGCCTCGAGGCGTGCTTCGCCGAGGCCGCGGCCGTGGGGCGTGCGGACCTGCTCGACCTGTTCCTGGGTGACGGACCCGAGGTCGAGGCGGAGCTCAACAACATCGAGACGACCCAGCTGATGCTGTTCGTCCTCGAGGTCTGCATGGCCCAGCAGCTCATCGAGTGGGGCCTGCGTCCCACCTCGATGATCGGGCACTCGACCGGCGAGTTCGCGGCCGCCTGTGTGGCCGGCGTCTTCTCGGTGGCCGACGGCATCAAGCTGATCCAAGCGCGCGGCAACCTGATGGACCAGACGCCGCCCGGTGGCATGGTGACGGCCAAGGCGTCCGAGGCGGTGGTGCGGGAATTCCTGGGGGAGCACCTGACCCTGGCTGCCGTGAACAGCCCCGAGGACTGCTCCATCTCGGGCCCGAAGGACGCCCTCGACGCGTTCGAGGCGCGGTGCGTGGAGAGGAACATCCCGGTGACCCGCCTCGCCGCGGCGCACTCCTACCACTCGGCCGACATGGACGTGATCCTGCCGCGCTTCATCGAGGTGCTGGCCGGCATGACGCTGAACCCGCCGCGCATCCGCTACGTCTCCAACGTGACGGGGACCTGGATCACGCCCGAGCAGGCCACCGACCCCGAGTACTACGGCACCCACCTGCGTTCATGCGTCCGCTTCAAGGACGGGATCGACACGATCCTGGCCGACGACGACCCGGTGTTCGTCGAGGTGGGACCTGGCAAGGCGCTGTCCTCCTTCGCGCGACACTGCGGGACGTCGGGTCGCGTCACGGCGGTGAACATGCTCCGGCACCGGATGGAGGAGCTCGAGGACGACGCCCACCTCGCGAAGGCCGTCCGCAAGCTCTGGGAGGCCGGCTTGACCCTGGACTGGCGCGCCTTCCACGCCGGACGCACCCCGGCCAAGGTGGCGCTGCCCCTCTACCCCTTCGACCGCACGCCGTACCCGATCGACATCGAGGAGTTCCAGCGGCACTACGGCCAAGGGGGTGACGGGGCCGCGAGCTCACGCCCGACCCAGCGGCTCGCCGAGCGCCCCACCGTCGTCGCTCCTCCCGTGGCCGGCCCGCAGCACGCCGTGTGGTCCAGTTCCGTGGTGTCGGTCGACCCCGCCCAGGAGACCCCGCGCACGGTGGTGGCCCTGACGAGCGACCCGTCCGCCCTGAGGGGACTCCTCGGCGGCGTGCCCCATTGGCGCTCCCTCGTGGTCCAGATGGGCGATCGCTACACCTTCCGCGGGCACCGTGGCGCGACCGTGCGCAAGGGCCACCCGGAAGACCTCGCGCAGCTGGTCACCGACCTGGGGTCCCGGACCCTGCTGGGTGACACCTTCCTCGTGCACGGGGGCCCGGACTCCGGGTTGGACGCCACGCTGCGCTCCCTCGCCGAGGCGTTGACCCGTGCGCCCGTCGACGTGCCCCCCGCCCTGATCCTGCTCGACGACGGGCCGGCGGATCGCCACGACGAACGCCTGGCACTCCTGCTGGGGCTGAACCTGGAGTTCCCCGAGGCCCGCATCGCCAGCGTGGGCTGCGACGCGCCGCTGGCCAGGCGTGACGGCCAGACCGCTTGGCGGACGGCGCTGCTGGCCGAGCTCGGCCCGAAGGGCACGCACGACGTCGCCGTCCGCTACGAGCGCGGCCGCCGGTTGGTACCCGCCCTCCAGCCCTTGGTGGGGCAGGCGGCCGCGATCACGGTGCCCCAGGGCAGCACGCTCCTGCTGTGCCGGGTGGACCAGCTCCGCGCGGTGGCGGCCACGCTCCGCGGTGGCGCCGAGGGTGGCACCGTGCGGATCCAGCCGTACCACGTCGGCCCCGACGTGACGGTGCCGGAGCTGACGGGACTGCCCCGCAACGCCACCGTGCTGCCCGCCCTGACGAGCCGGAGCGCGGAAGCCCTCGCGAGCCGGCTCCGTGCGCGGGCCGTGACGCTTCCGCTGTTCGACGAGGTCGTGGTCTGGGATCCGGCCCCCACCGATCCCCAGGACGAGGGGGACCTCGCGGCCCGTACGACGCTGCACGCCGCCTTCAGGCGCCTGCGGCCGGAGCCGGTGCCGGTGAACTTCCTGTCGCCCACCGGGGTGGCGCTGGGAGCTCCGTGGCCGGCGTCTGCGACCGCGTGGCTGGTCGGGACCGTGGGCACCGGCAGGCGTGCCGGTGGCTCTCGCCTGTTCGTGCACGGCCGCCCGGAGAACGCCGACGTGTCCTGCCTGGCTTCCCTCCAGCTCATGAGCCGCTTCGGCGTCGCCGTCGGGCACCTGGGGGCCGACCCGCTGCGCATGGTCGGGGCTGGGAAGGTTCCCGTCGTCGCGACGGCGGACGACGGCGACGCCGTGGCCCTCCAGCAGGTGTTGGCCCACGAGTTGGGCTCCCTGCTCGGCTACGACGAGGTCGACCCTGAGGCCGACATCTTCGACCTGGGGCTGGACTCCGTCCGGCTCGTCCAGTTCACCTCGGCCCTGGAGCGCCAGGGCCACCGCCTCCTGGCCGCCGACGTCTACGCCAACCCGACCTTGCGGTCCCTCGCGGAGCACCTCCTGGCCCAGAGCGGCCGGACGCACGCCGAGGGCGGCAGCGTCGAAGAGGTCGCGGCCGAGCTCACCGAGGCCGTCGGCACCGAGTGCAGCGGAGCCGTCATCGAGGTCGACGGGGCGGACGAACCGCTCGTGGTGCTCTTCATCGAAGGGCTGGACGCCGACGTGCGGGCGCGCGTGGTGCGGGCCCTGGCGGACCTGGGCGTCCCGATGGCGCTGCAGCCCCACTACATCCTCCCCCGACGCCACGAGGCGCAGTTCCGCGAGCAGCCCGACTTCGCGGGCCTGCTCGCCGCCTCGAACGCGTCCACACCGGAGACGCCCGAGCTGATCCGGGAGGTCGAGCGCGCACAGGATGAGTTGCGCGCCTCGATCGCCGCCCAGCCCACGAAGTGGACGTATCCCATCAGTGGCATGCAGCGCCAGCACTTCCGTGGGGAGGTGCGTCTGCAGCTCTACCTCATCCAGTTCCGTGAGGTGCTGGACGTCCCCGTCCTCGAGCGGGCGATGTGTGACGTGATCGGTCGCCACGGCCTGATGCGCAGCTTCCTGACCCGCCGCCTCGGGCAGTTCCAGTGGCGCGAGTTCGAGGCCCCGATGGAGATCGTGCTCCCGCAGCTCGACGTCTCCGGCCTCGAGCCCGGCCGGCAGGACGAGGCCGCGGCGGCACTGGTGAAGCACGAGTGGAGCATGGACTTCAAGGTCGTCGACAAGCCGATGTACCAGATGTTCCTCCTCAAGTACAACGAGAAGCGTCACGACCTCGTGTTCCAGTTCGACCACTCGATCTTCGACGTGACGTCCGGACAACTCCTGCGCGGCGACCTCATCCGGCGGTACCGCGAGCTCCTGGGCGGTTCCGTCCGGGCGATGCCCGTGGCCAAGAGCTACCGGCACCTGCAGGACCAGATCAACAAGGGGCCGGTCAACATCACCCCCGACGAGATCATCGAGAAGTTCGAGCTCGACCGCTACGTCCACTACACGAAGCTGCTGCGCCAGCGCGCCGCCCACCACGCGGGGCGTCCCATCGAGCAGACACGCTACTCGGTGCGGTTGGACCACCTCCGGGAGGGCGACGACGGCGAGTTGGAGCTGTTCTCGCTCGTGACGCACCTGTACGCGCGCCTCGTCGCCCGCTTGGTCGGGGTGGACCACGTCCCCTGCGACATCCTGTTCCAGTCGCGGGTCTTCGAGGACAAGGACTACTCCGAGGTGATGGGGATGCTCCTGGGCGGGCTCCCGTTCGTCATCCCGGCCGACCGCGACAAGCGCGGGGGCATGCGGGCTCTCATCCGGGAGAAGGTCGACATGATGAACCGGAACAACGTGAGCTTCCTGAACCTCATCCACGACGCGAGGTCGTTCCTCCGCTACCGCAAGGTGTTCGCCGCGACGAAGGAGGTCATGGGCCGGACGTTCCGCACGTCCTGCCTGCTCAACTTCGTCGGCGTGGTGGAGGACGAGTACGACGCGATCTGGGACATGACCTTGGAGCAGTTGGACGACGAGCAGGCGAAGCTCGACTACGCGGACTGCTACTGCGTCGCCAAGATCAGCGGCGACCAACTGGACCTGTTGGTCCTGACGCGGTGGGGCGACTCGCAGACCGTGTCCGCCCTCTTGGACGACGAGGTCTCCAAGCTCGCCGGCCCCGTGCCCGCGATCTCCTGAGCAACCCCCTGAAAGGACGAAAGCATGGCAGTGATCGAACTGGACCACATCACCAAGACGTACAAGAGCAGGAACCACAAGACCCTGGCCAACGACAACATCAGCCTCCGTGTGGGCGAGGGCGAGGTGTACGGCCTGTTCGGACACAACGGCGCCGGCAAGACCACGATCGTGAACCAGATGCTGGGTCTGCTGAACCCGGACAAGGGCTCGATCGTGATCGCGGGCGAGGACATCGTGAAGAAGCCCGAGCGCGGACGGTACCTGTGCTCGGTCCAGCCGCAGGCCAAGACGCCGCTCGGGGAGTTGACCCCCCGCTCGGTCGTCCGGATCATGGCCGAACTGCGGGGCGCCTCGCCGACCGAGGCGGACCGGTCGATGGACCAGCTCTTCGACAAGCTCGACATCGGCCGCTGGGCCGATGTCCAGGGCAACAAGCTCTCGGGCGGCATCCTGCGCCTGACCGGCTTCTGCATGGCTGCCGTCATGCCCGGCCAGGCGATGGTGCTGGACGAGCCCACCAACGACGTCGACCCGGTGCGTCGTCGTTACCTCTGGGGCGCCATCCGCGACATCGCCCAGACCGGCGTGGCCGTCGTGCTGGTCACCCACAACATCCGCGAGGCCGAGAACATCGTCGACGAGATGGCGATCCTCGACAGCGGACGCGTCCTCCTGCAGGGGAATCGCCGTGAGCTGAAGGACGACTTCGCGGGGAACGGGATCAAGCTCGAGATCACCCTCCTGCCCGGCGTGGACACGCCGTCCACGCCCTCGTGGGCCACCTCCTCGACGGTCAAGGACGGCCAGCTCATCGTGACCCTCGACCGCTCCCACGCCCCGGAGGCCCTGCAGTGGGCCGCCGCGGTCAAGCGGGACGGACGCTCCGGTGAGTACGCGCTCACCGAGATCAGCCTTGAAGACCTGTACATCAACCTCGTTGGAAGGACCGACGAATCGTGAGCAACGACCAGACTGCGACCCAGGTGGTGACCGCGGATCCCGTCCCCGCCGTCACCGAGACCAAGACCCGTGCCGCGAAGAGCCAGCTGGCCCACGTCTTCGAGATGCAGGCACGTCGCCAAGGCGGCTACCTCGTGGTGTTCAGCGTGATCATGATCATCATCGCCCTCGGCGTGGTGATCGGCTTCTCCTACCTCATGGACACCCCGGACCGGACGAGCATGCTGTACCTCGCCACGGGTGCCCCCACCATCGTCCTCGTCATGACGGCCCTGGTGACCGTGCCGATGCAGAACGCGAGCGCGAAGATCGAGGGGTACCTCGACTTCGTCAAGGCCCTGCCGGTCAGCCGTCGGTGGTTCCTCATCGCCGACGTGAGCATCTGGGCCCTGGTCACGGTGCCCGCCATCGTCATTTCGGTCTTCGTCGCGCACCTGCTCTACGAACCCGGATTCGCGGTGTCCTGGGTCATCGTCCCCACCTTCGTGCTCATGGTGCTCGCGTGCTTCGGCATCGGGTACGGCTACTCGTTCGTCATGCCCGCCGAGGCCGCGATGGCCCTCTCCCAGGTGATCGCGTTCACCTCGCTGATGTTCTCGCCCATCAACTTCCCCCTGGAGCGACTGCCCGAGTGGCTCCAGATCGTCCAGCAGGTGCTGCCCATCTACCACATGGCCGAGGTCATGCGGGCCGGCCTCGCGCACACCACGTTCGAGGCCCGACCCATCAGCTACATCGTGCTCGGCATCTGGGCCGTGGTCGGCTTCTTCGGGGCCGCACGCTTCCTCGAGCGCGCCTGACCCACGACCTCCGATCGCGTCCGCCGATCGGGACACAAACCATCCAAAGGAGAGAAATGTACGACCGCGTGTGCCAGTTGCTGGCCGAGAACCTCGACGTCGACGCCGCGTCCATCCAGCCGGAGACCCGTCTCTATGAAGACCTGGGAGTCGATTCGATCGACCTGTTCAACCTGATCGACGTGTTCGAGGAGACGCTGGGTCTCCGCATCGGGGAGAACTCCGACATCAAGACGGTCGGCCAACTGGTCGATGCCGTCGAGGCCGCCCCGGCGAAGGTCGGCTGAACCGGCCGCGGCCGGCCAGCTCGCGAACGCGATGAGACGCATGACCAACGGCGACCGCCGAGTCGTCATCACGGGGATGGGAGCCATCACCCCGTTGGGCCACACCGTAGAGGAGACGTGGAAGGGGTTGCGGGAGGGCCGATCCGGCATCGCCCCGCTGACCCGGTTCGACGCCACCGACTGTCCCGTCAAGGTCGCGGCCGAGGTGAAGGGGTTCAACCCACTGGACCACTTCTCCAAGATGCGGGCCATGAAGCTCGACCGCTTCTCCCAGTACGGCCTCGTTGCCAGCAAGGAGGCCTATGCGGCTTCCGGTCTCGCGGACGCCAGCTTCGATCGGGACCGCTTCTCGGTCACCTTCGGTTCGGGCGTGGGAGGTGGGACGATCGGGCCTGAGCACGCCCGCTACGAGGCCGGGGGCGTCTCGGCCGTCTCCAGCATGACGATCCCCACCAACCTCGTGAACATGGCGGCGGCGAACGTCGCGATGAGCGTGCAGGCGAATGGGTCGTGCATCCCGATCGTCACCGCGTGCGCGACGGGAAGCGACTGCATCGGCCAGGGGTTCCAGGAAATTCGCGACGGCTACGCGGAGGTGGTGCTGGCCGGAGCGGCGGAGGCCAGCATCACGCCGGTCATCATCGGCGGCTTCGCGGCCATCAAGGCCCTCTCCGAGACCGAGGACCCCACGCGGGCGTCCATCCCCTTCGATCGTGAGCGGAACGGCTACGTGATGGGCGAGGGGGCGGGTGCCGTCATCCTGGAGGAACTCGAACACGCGCGGGCGCGCGGCGCCGAGATCCTCGGCGAGGTCGTCGCCTACGGGTCGACGTGTGATGCCTACAACCTGACGGCCCCGGACCCGCAGTTGACCCAAGGCGTCCGTGCACTGCGGGAAGCCCTCGAGGAGGCGCAGATCGGACCGAGCGATGTCGGCTACGTGAACGCCCACGGCACGAGCACCAAGCTGAACGACGCTTACGAGACGCGCATCATGCGTGAGGTGTTCGGCGAGGACAACCCGCAGGTGCCGATCAGCTCGACCAAGTCGATGACCGGCCACCTCATGGGCGCTGCCGGAGCCGTGGAGGGCATCATCGCGGCTCTGGCCGTCAAGGAGGGCTTCATCCCCCCGACGATCGGCTACCGCGTGCCCGACGAGAACTGCGACCTCAACTACACGGTCAACGTCGGGGTCGAGCGCGAGTTGACCCACGCCATGTCGAACTCGCTGGGTTTCGGCGGCCACAACTCCGTCCTCGTCTTCCGGCGGTGGTCGGGCGCATGAGCGCTGACGGCGCCCGAGGGGAACAGGCATGGCGACGCCTCCGGGTGGTCGCGGTGGTCCTGCTCCTGGCCCTGGTCGTCTTCGAGGCCGCCCTGGCGTTCGGCGCCCCGTGGGGGCGCGGCGCCTGGGGTGGCCAGTTCCCGGGCAAGCTCCCGGTCGGTCTCCGCTGGGCGAGCGCGGCGACTGCCTGCTTCTACCTCGCACTCGCCCTCACGGCAGCCGGACCGCCCCGACGATGGCGCACGGTGGTCCTGACGGTGTCGGCTGTGCTCACGGGGTTCAGCACCGTGGCGAACATGCTGTCCGAGTCCCGGTGGGAGAACTTGGTCTGGACCCCGATCGCGGCCGTGCTCACCGTGCTGTTGCTCGGCCTCGCGGCCCAGCGCAGGACACGTGCGGGAACCCCCTCGTCACCCGTCACTCCTCACACTCCTCACCCACCCCAGCGGAGTGCCCACGCGGCAGACCGCCTCGACAGCTGACCAAGCTGAGTTCGAAGGAGCCCCGAATGTCCACCCTGTGCCCACCCTGCCCCTTCCTGGGCAGCTCCGGCGAGGTGGCGTCGCCCGACGACGTCACCACTGTCACCACCGAGATCGCGGGCGTGGTGATCGACCTGCTCGTCGCCCAGGGCGACCGCGTCCGGGCGGGCGACGCCGTCGCCGTGCTGGAGTCCATGAAGATGGAGATTCCCGTCATCAGCGAGTCGGGGGGCATCGTCCAGTGCATGCCCGCCAACCTCGGTGAGTTCCTCCAGGTGGGGGGGTGTGTGGCAGTTCTTGCCTGAGCCATGACATCCATCGAACAAGTGGTTGGAGAAGAGACCCTCGGACACGTCGAACCCAGGCTTCCCTGGTGGGCGCGCTCCTTCCTGGTCCTGGTCGGCACCCTCGCGGCGGTGGCCTCTGGCTTCCTCTGGGGTGCCCTGGTCGACGCGATCGTCCCCCATTCCCCCCACACCCTCCCGTCGCGCGGCTTCCCCGGAAGCCTGGTGGTCAGTGCCCTGGTCGGCGCGACCGGCCTGGCCGTCGCATGGGCGCTGGTGCGGGTCGTCGACGGCCGACCCATCCGCAGCCTCGGCCTGGTGCTCACCCCGGCCAGCCTGCCCCTGTGGCTGGTCGGCCTCGTGGCCTCACTGGCGATCGTCCTCGGCGGCGGACTGCTCGCGGCGGCGTCCGGTGAACTGCCACCGCCCGCGCTGCCCCTCGATCCGTCCTGGGGTGGCCTCCTGCTGCTCCTGGGGGCCGGCGTGGTGGCTCAGGCATTCCCCCAGGAGCTGCTGTGGCGGGGGTACCTGCTGCAGACACTGCGTGATCGGCCGCTCCTGGGCCTGCTGATCTCGGCGAACTTCTTCGGCCTGGTGCACTTCGTGACGAACTGGGCCGAGCCCGACCTCCTGGCACGCATGCTGCGCGCCGACGTCGCGGGCGCGCTCGGTGCCCTGGCCGTCGTCCTGGTGGTGGCCCTGCGTTCGTGGTGGCCGGCCTTCGGCGTCCACGTCGGCCTGGTGGTCGGGAGCCATGTGCTGGCCAGCCTCGGGATCGGCGTCGGTACGGTGCTGTGGGGACTGCAGACGCTGTTGTTCCTGGTTGCGGCCGGCGTGGTGTACGCCCTCAACCGGAAGGCCTTCACCCGTTCGGTCACGCTGGAGCGGTGAACCGGGTCGCTCCGCCGCCGGTCGCGATGGAGCGGGCCGAGGAGGCCTCGATCGGTCCGGAATCGGGGGGTTGAACTCGGCGGGGCTGGGTAGTGGAACGTGGCGCCCCGGCCGAGGCGCACCCACGGAAGGATCTCCATGACCAGCCGAATGTTGCGGAGTCACCCGCTCGAGACCGAGTCGGTGGATTCCGCCCTTGAGGCCGCCCTGTCCGCGCTGGCCGAGTGCGCCCAGGTCTGCACGATCTGTGCGGACGCCTGCCTCGCCGAGGATGCGGTGGCTGATCTGCGCCAGTGCATCCGGGAGAACCTGCACTGCGTCGACGTGTGCATCGCCACGGCGAGCATGCTGGCCCGTCAGGTCGGCCGTCCCTCACCGGTCGTCATCGCCCAACTGGAGGTGTGCGTCGTGGCCTGCCGCGCGTGTGCGGAAGAGTGCGAGCAGCACGGGGAGATGCACGAGCACTGCCGCGTGTGCGCCGAATGCTGCCGTCGTTGTGAGCGCGCCTGCCAGGAGCTCCTCAGCTCGTGGGCCGCGTGACGCGGGACACCTGACCGGACGGGAACCGGGGCCGTCCTCGTGGGATGGCCCCGGTTCACGTGTCTGTCAGAAGCGACTCGTCTGTTGCCCCTGATCGTCCTCAGCGTGCTCCTGGTCGGCTTCGTCGAGGGGCGCGTCGAACATGCCTGGGTCGGTCGACGAGGGCGGACGGTCGTACGCCGTCTGTCCGGCGGCCGCCTGCTGGGACGCCGTCTCGAGGGCGGGCCCTCCGTACTCGGGATGGCGCGGGGCCGGTTCGGCAGGGACAACCGGGTCACCTGGCCCCGTCTGGTCGGGACGGTTCTGTTCGTTCATGGGACTCTCGTTCATGGGACTGCCTTCCGGATGTGAGGAGGTGCAACTTGCCGCACCCGTCACCTACCCCTTGTGCGGGCCGTCAACCCTCGTCAGGCTTGGCGGGGCGAGCAACAGTGGGGAGCGCAGCATGTCGAACGTCATCCTGGGGGTCATCGCCATCATCGCGGGAGCGGTGTTCTGCTTCCGGGGGTATCTGGCGCTGCGCGTCGTCATCGGCATCTGGGGGGCCTTCGTCGGCTTCAGCCTGGGAGCCGCCCTCGTCTCCGCCTACACCGGCCAACCCCCGTTGGCCGGCGTTGAGGGCTGGGTGGGCGCCGTCGTGGGCGCCCTGCTGGTGAGCTGGCTGGCCTACGCCTTCTACGTGGTCGGCGTCGTGGTCGCGATGGGCTCGGTCGGGTACGCGCTGGGCAGCGCCATTGCCACGGGGTTCACGGCGACGCCCCCGATGGTGGTCGTGGGCGGCCTCGTGGGAGCCGCCGCGCTGGTGGTCATCGCCCTGGTGACCAACATGCCGGCGCTGCTGCTGATCCTGGTTTCGGCGGCCGGTGGGGCGGCGGCCATCGTGACGGGGGCGGTCCTGCTCCTGAGGCCGGCGCTCGTGACGGGCGTCAAGCCGGACGCCTTCGCCGCGGTGCTGGCCTCTGACTGGTGGCTCACCATCGCCTACCTCGTCCTCCTGGTCGCGGGCATCGCGAGCCAGCTGCGGCGCCGCTCCACGGCCGACCTGCGCGCGGGGTACCGCCGTCGGGCGTGAGTGCCGGACGGTGGCAACCCCCGAGTGGAGAAGGTCAGCTCGCCGGGCTGCACCCTCAAGGACGCCGACGTCCGACCACCATGGCCCAAGCCAACGGGAGGACCGAGGCCACCATCAGCCACCGCCCCAGCACGGGGTCGGACGCCGTCAGGACGGCCCCGGCGACCAGCAGCGCCCCGAAGGCCACGGCCCCGGACGCGCGGTTGAGCGCCCCCTCAAGGCGGCGCACCTGCAGGGTGAGCCGGGGTGTCTGGACGGTGAGCTCGTCCCGTTCGACCCGGTTGAGGACGCGATCGGCCCGGCCCGGCAGCGTGAGCGCCAAGCGGGCCATCTTTCCTGCCTCGGCCAGGGCCGTCCGGCTCGGGGAGGTGTCCTCGCCGCCCATGAGCTTCGTCGCATGGGGCATGAGGGTGCCCCAGATGTTGAACTCGGGGTCGAGCGCGGTGCACAGGCCCGAGAGCATCCCGATGCAGCGACCGAGCATGAGCAGGTTGTCCGGCAACTGGAACGGCAGGTCCAGCAACAGCTCCCGGAACTGGAGCGCGAAGCGCCTCATCTCGGCGGGGTCGACACTCCGGAGTTCGTCCATGCTCATGCCGCCGAAGCGCTCGAAGGCCTGCAGGGCCGCCCGCTCGATGAGCTTGAGGTCGGCGCCGGGGAGCAGGACATCGAGGGTCTTCATGCTGTCGACCATCCGGGCGCCGTCCTGCGTCGCGACGGCGATGAGGGCCTCGCGCAACCCGGCCCGCAGCCTCTCGGGCACGTGGCCGACCATCCCGAAGTCGACGAACGTCAGGGCCCAGCTCGGGGCGCCGGGTGCGGCGTCCGGTCTCGGTGTGACGAAGAGGTTGCCGGGGTGCGGGTCGGCGTGGAAGAAGGCGTCGGTGAAGATCTGCTGCAGGTAGGTGTCGGCGAGGACCTTCGCGACGTCGGCGCGGTCGATGCCCGCGGCGGTGATGCCGGCGTGGTCGCCCACCTTGATCGCGCTGACGTCCTCCAGCGTCAGCACGCGGCGGGTGGTCAGGTTCCCCACCACGCGCGGCACGTGCACCCGGGGGTCGTCGGCGAAGTTGGCGGCGAACGTCTGGGCGTTGCGGGCCTCGGCGATGTAGTCGACCTCGGCCAGGCTCGTGCGGGCGAACTCCTCGACGAGGGCGCGCGTGTCGGTCCGATCGGCGATGGGACGGTAGTGCGACAGCCAGCCGGCCACCCGCCGCAGGGCGCTCAGGTCCACCTCGATGACCTGCTGGATGTGCGGTCGCTGGATCTTGACCACGACGTCGG
Source organism: Propioniciclava sp. LT432 (assembly GCF_059515965.1). Lineage (NCBI taxonomy): Bacteria > Bacillati > Actinomycetota > Actinomycetes > Propionibacteriales > Propionibacteriaceae > Propioniciclava > Propioniciclava sp. LT432. Next base: position 71,485 of record NZ_JCAKNE010000011.1, read on the forward strand.
AGAACCCGACGCGGGCGGCGTCCGCGTCACGGAGGCGTGCCCGGTGCACCTGGCCGAGGGACGCCGCCGCCAGCGGTTCGGTGTCGAAGGAGGCGAAGTGCTCCGACAGGGGTGGGGGAAGCTCGGCGTCCGCCACCGCGCGGAGAGCGGCGAACTCCTCGGCGGGCACCTCGTCCTGGAGGCCGGACAGCTCGGCGGTGATCTCCGGGGGCAGCACGTCCAGCCGCGCGGAGAGGAACTGGCCGACCTTGATCATCAAGCCGCCCATGGAGATCGCCAGGGCCCGGAAGCGCACCGCCGTCCGCCGGAGCCGGCGGGCTCGCGTCCGCTCAGCCAGCCTCCGCAGGCCGATTCGTGGCCCCACGACCTCCCAGCCGATGAAGCTCGCGATCACGCCCGCGAAGAAGAACACGATCCGCCGGTACCGGCCGCGCAGCATCGACTCGTCCATGCCCACCCCCTGCCCGACGAGACCAGGGACGACCGCGCCGTCCCTGTGGGTTACGGTACCCATGACATGGATCAGGATGCGCGGATGGCACCACTCACCCTCCGCAACTACATCGGCTACGCCAGCGGGGACGCGGCGGGCTCCTTCATGTTCGCCCTGCAGGCGATGTTCCTGCTCATCTTCTACACCGACGTGGTCGGCCTCGACCCGGCCCCGATCGCAGCGGTGCTGTTCGGCGTCCGGTTGTGGACGGCGGTCACCGACTTGGTGGCCGGACGCCTCGTCGACCTGACCCGGACCCGCTGGGGCCGGTTCCACCCGTGGCTGGTGGTGGCGTCCATCCCGATGCTCGCCTCGGGAGTGGCCCTGTTCGCGGTGCCCGACGTGGAGCCGGGGTTGCAGTACCTCTACGTCGCCGTGGTCTACGCCCTGCACGGCACGTTCTTCTCGCTGGTGGTGATCCCGTACAGCTCGCTCGCGACCGCGATGACGGTGGTCCCCCGCGAGCGCGCGACCCTCGGCGTGTGGCGCAACATCGCCCCGGTGGTCGTGATGGTGGTCGTCACGGCGTTGGTCGCGCCGTTGTTCTCCGCGCTGGCCGGACGCCCCGGCGAGATCACCCGCTTCATCCTCACCGTCACGGTCGTCGGGGCGTTCGTCTCGTACGGGCTGTACATCCTGTGCGTGCAAACCTCCCCGGAGCGCTACCGTCCGGAGACCCGACCGCCGACGCTCCGGGAGTCGTTCCGGGCGCTCGCATCCAACCGTGAGCTGGCGGTGCTGTGTGCCTCGCAGCTGTGCCTGCAGACCGGCCTGTTCACCCTGGCGGGCGTCCAGGCCCACTACGCCACCTACGTGCTGGGCGACTCCGCCAGCCTGGTGTGGATCATCGGGGCGATGGCGGTCTCCAACCTGGCCGCCATGCCGTTCCTGCCGCGGCTGACCGCCACGTGGGGCAAGAAGTGGACGTTCCTGGTGAGCACGGGCGCCGTCGCCGCCGTCGCGGTCTGGTTGAGCTTCATGCCGTCGGTGCTCCCGATCGCCACGGTGAGCTTCTTCGTCCTCGGCATCGCCCAGAACGTGATCAACTCTCTGATGTGGCCCTTCGTCGCGGACGTCGCCGACTACGGCGAATGGCGGTCCGGCCACCGCAACGACGGCGGCACGATGTCGGTGTTCTTCTTCTTCCGACGGGTGGCGCAGGCGACGGCCGGCGGGTTGGCGGGCCGGGGACTGGCCCTCGGTGGCTTCGCCGTCGGTGGGGCGACCCAGCCCGAGTCTGCGCTCATCGCGATCCGAGCGATGGTGGGCGTCGTCCCCGCGGTGCTGGCCCTGGCCGGCGCGGCGATCTTCCTGTTCTACCGGCTGGACGACCGACGCCACGCCGAGATCATCCGGGAGCTCGGCCGGGTCTGAGGAGCCGGGATGCGCCAGGACGTCCACCTCGCCGCTAGCCTGCGTGCGTGACGAGCACGACACAGCGGTTGGTCCCCGATGCCGAACGAAGGGCCAGGATGGGCTGCCGCCACGCGCTCGCGCCCGGCCACCGCGTCCGGACGCCGGAGCAGGCGACGGTCGCCATGACCGTCCTGCACGCCACGGAGTCGTCCACCGTCCACCTCTCCATCGCCGCGCGCACCGAGGGCGTCACGGTCGCCGACATCGATCGGGCCCTCTACACCGACCGCACGCTGGTCAAGCAGCTGGCCATGCGGCGGACGCTGTTCGTCTTCCCCCGAGACCTTCTGCCTGCCGCGTGGGGGAGCGCGTCCGCTCGCGTGGCGGACGCCGAACGCCGACGTCTCGTGGGCCACGTGGAGAGCACCGGCCTCGCCGCGGACGGCGGTGCCTGGCTCACCCGGGCGGAGGAGGCGGTGCTCGATCTCCTCGCCGACCGCGGTGCCCTGTCCGCCCAGCAGGTGCGGGAAGCCATCCCCGCGATCGACGTCAAGGTGGTGGTCGCCGCCGGCAAGTGGGGACAGGCGACGCCCGTGGCCCCACGAGTCCTGGCCGTGCTGGGGGCGGCGGCCCAGATCGTCCGTGCCACGAACCAGGGCCATTGGCGCACCAACCGCCCAACATGGGCGCGCATGTCCGACTGGCTGGGCGCCACGGTCGAGCCCCTGCCGGCGCGCGAGGGTTACGTCGAGATCGTCCGGCGCTGGCTGCGCACCTTCGGTCCGGGCACCGAGGCCGACCTCGTCTGGTGGCTGGGCTCGACCAAGACCGCCGTCCGTCACGCCCTGGCCGATGTCGGCGCCGTACCCGTCGAGCTCGAGGGTGGGGGGACCGGCTGGCTGCTGCCCGACGACCTCGAACCCGAACCGGAACTCGCGCCCTGGGCGGCGCTGCTCCCGACCCTCGACCCGACCACGATGGGCTGGCGCGAGCGGGACTTCCACCTCGACGCGGCGCACACGCCGCACCTCTTCGACACCAACGGCAACGCGGGCACCACCGCGTGGTGGGACGGCCGCATCGTCGGCTGCTGGGTGCAGGACCCGGACGGCGTGGTCGTCCCGATCCTGCTCGAGGACATCGGTGCGGACGGCGAAGCAGCGCTGGACGCCGAGGCCGAACGCCTCACGCGCTGGCTGGACGGCCAGGTGCTGACGTCCGTGTACGCCTCGCAGCAGATGAAGCGGGCGCGCCTGCCCTGAGCCGGGAGCGCGGGCCCCGCCCTAGTTGCGCAGCGGCTTGTTGGTCTCCAGCAGGTGCCGCACGCGAGCCTGGTTGTTCGGTAGTGCCAGCAGGTCCACGGCGGCGTCGACCTCGCGGGGAAGCAGTTCGTCCTCCGTCGCCGTGGCCCCCGAGCGGTCTCCGGTGAGCACGCCCGCGATGCGGGCGACGATCACGCGATCGGTCTCGGACGCGTCCTCCCACTCCCCGTCCAACGGCTCGGCCGCGGGGTCGTGGAGCGGTAGCGCCACCGGGACGGGCGGCATCCACCCGGCCTCGACCATCTCGAGCGCGACCGCCTTCGCCTCGGCCAGCACCCGGCGCGCCGACGCGGCCACTTCGTCGGTGCCCCGCAGCAGGTGCCAGGACGCCGCCTGCCAGGCGGACGTGCTGACCTCGCTGCCCGCCGTCACCGCGAAGGCGGACGCCGCGGGCTCGGCCTCGCCGGCCTCCACCGCCCGGACGAGGCTCTGGACGACACCGCCCCACGCGGGCAGCAGGCCCACGGTCCGCTCGGGGAACCCGGCGTAGAGCTCGGCGTGCGTGACGACGCGGTTGGCCGTGAACATCAGTTCGCACCCACCACCCAGCGCGAAGCCCTTCGCCGCCGCCACCACGGGGAACGGCGCGTTCCTCAGGTCGTGGAACGCCAGCTGGCCCCGACGGACGAGCGCGCGCAGGCCCTCGGGGTCGGACACGTCGATGAAGTGGGTGAAGGTGGCCAGGTTCGCCCCGGCGGAGAACGCGCGCGGGTGGTCGGACCCGATGACCAACGCGCGGAAGCCTCCTTCGGTGCCCAGCTCCCGCGCCCGCTCGACCATCTCGATCACGCCCGCATCGCAGGTGTTCATCTTGGTCCGCAGCTCCAGGCAGGCGACGCCGTCACCCAGGTCGACGATGCGGGCCGACCCGTTCTCGGCGAGGACGCCGCCGGTGCGCACGGCGTCCGCCACGGTGAGGACGCCCTCGACGCGCTGCCGCTCGCCGACGGTCCCGTCCGTCCGCAGCACCTTGTCGTGGTCCGGGTGGAAGCCACCCGCCCCGGCCGCGGCGCGCAGCAGCGCGGGGACCGGGCGGCCCTCGGCCTCGTAGCGGTCCACGATCGCGGGGACGCCCACGGCGTCCGCCAGCTTGAAGGGACCCTTGCTCCACGCGAAGCCGAGCTCCATCCCCACATCGACGGCCTCCACGTCGTCCGCGACCTCGGGGGCGATGTGGCAGGCGTAGTCGAGGACCTCGGCGAACACGGTCCACGCGAAGCGCGCACCGGGGGAGTCACCGGCCAGCAGCGTAGCGAGGTCGGGGGCGGACGCCGCGGGGTCGGTCGGCTTGCGCGCGGGGCGGTAGGTCAAAGTCTCGAGGTCGAGCACCTCGTCCACCTTCTCGCCGCGCTCGTTCCTGCGCCGGGTGAAGCCGCCGCGCCCGCGGCGTCCGATGAGGCCGTTGTCGAGGAGGTGGCGGAAGATCGGGTCGGACATCAGGTCATGGCGCTGCGCTGCGTCCGTGGCGGGCAGGGCGTTCTTGAGGACCGGCCACAACAGGGGGACCAGGTTGATGCCGACGAGGTCGAACAGCCCGAACACGCCCGTGCGGGGGATGCCGAACGGCCGGCCCATGATCGCGTCGGTGGTCTCGACGTCGAGCCCGGCGCCGAACGCCTCCTTCGCGGCGACGGCCATCCAGTGGCTGCCGAGGCGGTTCGCGATGAACCCCGGGGTGTCGCGGCACTCGAGCACGGTCTTGCCGAGCTGGCGGTCGGCAACTTGCCCGACGCGCTCGTGGATCGCGGGGTCGGTGGCCTCGCCGGCCACGATCTCGAGCAGTTCCATCGTGCGCGGCGGGTTGAAGAAGTGGGTGATGGTGAAGTCGCGGGCGAACGCCTCGGACTGGCCGCGGACCAGCTCGGACGCCGGGATGCCGGACGTGTTGGACGACACCATCGACCCCGGCCGGCGCAGCGGCTCGAGGCGTGCGTACAGCTCGTGCTTCACCGCGGGATCCTCGAAGACGGCCTCGATCACCCAATCGGCGTCGGCGACGGCGGTGAGGTCGTCCTCGATGTTGCCCGGGGTGACGCGGTCGGCGAACTCCGGGACCATGAAACCACTCACCTGCACCTGGCGCTCGATGCCCGTCCGGGCCAGCGCGGAGCGGTCGTCGCCATCGGAGGCCCGGTCCAGCAGAGTCACGTCGATGCCGCAGTTGGCCAGGTGGGCGGCGATGCCCGCCCCCATGGTTCCGGCGCCGATCACCACGGCGCGGCGGACGGGGTCGAACCCGTCGGTCATCGGGATGCGGGGCTGGCGGTCGGCGATGGTCATGGAGTCCTCCCGGGCGGCTCGACGATGAGCGGGTCCTCCTATGGTGTCAGCTCGGTCAACCCCTCGGTGTGAGAGTGTCCTGTCCGGCGAACCCCGCTGAGGGACGCGTCGCGGATCACCGCTGCGAGCTGCCGCGGGTGCGTGAACGGCAGGAGGTGCGTGGCCCGGGGGACGACCACCACGCGCGGGTCGCGGCACGCCCGTGCGTAGCGTCGCGTGTCGATGCCGAGTTGGTCGAAGTGGCCGGTGACCAGCCAGACGGGGCACGTCACCTCGCGAAGTTGGTGGGAACCCGACTCGGAGACGACGGTCCGCCAGGCGTCCGGCGCGACCGCGTACCCGGCCGCGTCCGGGAGCGCGTCCCCCCGGAGGCCCATGACGCGCAGGACGGCGTTCGCCAAGGACGCCATGCGCTCGGCCCCGACGACCGGCAGCACGCCCGCGAAGCCGGTGTAGGCGCGGGTGAGGACCGGGTGCCGGCGAGGGTCCGCCATGGCTCCCACGAGGACCAGGCCGGCGAGGGCGTCCGGGTGGCGCTCGGCCCAAGCGCTCGCGACATAACCGCCCAGGCTGTGGCCCACGAGGACGACCGGTGTGCCGGGCTCGACGGACGCGACCTCCTCGTCGACGACCGCCAGGGCGGCGTCCGTGCTCCACGGTTGGCCGGCCCGGGTGCCGTGGCCGGGCAGGTCGACGGGGCGCAGGTCGCCGTCCAGCAGGTCGGCGTAGGCGGCCCACGACGTCGCGTCGAACCGCGTCCCGTGGAGGAGGACGACCAGGGGCGATGGCATGCCCCCAGACTACGTGCGCTCCGTCACCAGAGGCCGACGCCGACGGACCGCAGCTTCACCAGGAGGGCCAGCAGGTAGGAGGCCAGCGTCAGCGCGACCAGCCACGTCATCTGCCCCTGCTTCATGCGGCGCAGCAGGGGCTGCGTGCCCGGGTACACCGTGAACACGAACGGCGTGGCGAACAGGCCGAACACGAGCATCGACGTGAGCGACGTCATGCCCTTGAGGTCGCCGGGGTAGGAGGAGAAGTCCCAGAACGGATTGCTGCCGAACACCGCGATCACCCCGACCGCGCTGATCAGTTCGACGACGCCCGACAGGAGGGCGCAGGCGACGAAGACCGCGGGCGTCCCCCAGTTGCGTCGCCGCTGGAGCGGGATCACCACGAGGACGATCACCGCAGCTCCGAGCCCGTACGGCTCGGCGAAGTGCAGGATCGTGCCCGGTCCGATCGGCCGCCACCACATCGGGTCCTGGGTCAGCCAGGTCATGACCACGCTCAGCAGCAGCTCCCACCAGGTCCCGACGAGGGCGGCCGCCCACATGTAGACCCAGAGTTCCTCCCAGAACCTGGGCGTGCGCCACCGGGGCTCGGGCGGCGCGCCCTGCTGGGGCGCCTTTCCCCACGGCGCGGTCGCGGGCGTCACCGCGCCACCTCCTCCCCCTCGACCCACACGCGACGGACGTCCGTCGGGCCGGCCTGGGCGAAGAGCTTGGCCAGGGCGTCCTCGGCGGACGCCGCGTGGCGCAGGGTGATCGCCAACGTCGAGCCCGGATCCGGTCGGATCCACTGGGCGTCGAAGCGGCGTCCGACACCGAGGTCGCCGACGAGGTGGCCGAGGCCCAGCGCGTCCGCCCCCGCACGGGTGGCCAGCCACAGCAGGTGCGTCGGGCCGAGCCGGACGCCGTGCGCTCCCACCACCTGCTGGACGAGGCCGGCCAGCAGCCCCTCCTTGAACAGCGAGAAGCCGAGGCCGGCTCCGACGTCCGAGCCGAGCGCCACCCGGACGCCGTGGGCCATGTGCTGCGCGAAGGGGAACAACCCGCTGCCGAGCGCGAGGTTGCTGGACGGGCAGTGGGCGACGGACGCCCCGTGCGCGGCCAGGCGCTCCACCTCGGACGCCGTGGGGTGCACGTTGTGCGCGAAGACCGAGCGGGGTCCGACAAGGCCGTGCCGCTCGTAGGTCGCGAGGTAGTCGGGCGCGCCGGCGAGTGACGCGACCTCCGCCATCTCCGCCCGGTTCTCGTTGAGGTGGGAGGTGAACAGGGCACCGGGCACGGCGTCCATCAGGGCGGAGCACGAGTCGAGCATGGCCGAGCCGCACGAGAGGCTGAAGCGCGGCGTGACCGCGTAACGCAGGCGTCCGACCCCGTGCCAGGCCTCGGCGAGTGCCCGCCCCTCGGCGAGCGCGCGCTCGGGCGTGGTGAGCAGGGATTCGGGCAGGCCGCGGTCGCTGACGACCAGGCCGGCCGTGACCCGGAGGCCGACCCGGGCGGCCTCGGCGAACAGGGTCGCCACGGCCGGGGCGAAGTGGGCGCCGAACACCAGCGCCGTCGTGGTGCCGGCGCGGGCGAGTCCGGAGACGAAGTCGGCGGCGACCCCGGCCGCGTACCCCACGTCGGCGAGCCGCTGCTCCTCCGGCAGCGCGCACTGGTCGAGCCAGTCCAGCAGCGGCAGGCCCAGTTGCCCGATCACCCGGACCTGCGGGTAGTGGACGTGCGTGTCGACGAAACCCGGCAGCAGGAGCCCGTCCGCGAGGTGGACGACCTCGGCGTCGGGGTGGCGGGCGCGAACCTCCGCGAAGTCGCCCCGTTCGACGACCCCGCCGCCCACGACGAGCAGCCCGGCGTCCGGGGTCGCGCGCAGGCGACCGCCGTGGAACGGATCGTCCGGCGTGTCCAGGATCGTCGCGCGATAGATGGTCATTGGGCGCACCCCCTCCCACCAGCGTGGCACGGCTGGCTCCCGCGTGGCCGCCGGTCGGGCAGGATGTCGCCGTGGAGAACCGGGAACGGGTGGGCGTCGTGCTGGCCGCGGGCGAGGGACGCCGGCTGCGTCCCCTCACCGACCTGCGGCCCAAGCCCCTGTGCCCCGTGGGGAACCGCCCGCTGCTGGACTGGGCCCTCGACCGCGTCCGTCCTCACGTCTCGCGCATCGCCGTCAACGCGTGCCACCTCGCCGACCAGGTGGACGCCCACGTCGCCGGCACCGGGATCCACGTGTCGCACGAGGAGCAGTTGCTCGGGAGCGCCGGCGCCCTCGGCCGCCTCGCCCCCTGGATCGGTGACGCGGACGTCCTGCTGCACAACTCCGACTCCTGGCTGGCGGACGACCTCACCGACCTCGTCGCGGGGTGGACGGGTGAGTTCCCGCGCCTGCTCGTGACGGAGGCCGGCGACGGTCCCGCCGACTTCGGTCCGTGGCGGTTCGTCGGGGTGAGCCTGCTGCCGAACCACTTCGTCGCCGGCCTCCCGAACCGCTTCGGCGGCCTGTACCCCCTGGTCTGGAAGCCCGCGTTCGAGCGCGGGGAGCTCGAGTTCGTGGCGGTGCGCGGCCCGGTCGTCGACTGCGGGACCCCGGCGGACTACCTGCGGGCGAACCTGCTGGCCAACGGCGGGCACAGCGTCGTCGGGGAGGGGGCCGTCGTGGAGGGGGAGCTCATCGACAGCGTCGTCTGGCCCGGCTGCACGGTCGCCGCCGGCGAGGTCCTGCGCGAGTCCGTCCGCGCGGACGGCGGCCTGACCGTCGACTGCAGCACCGCGGCTCAGGCGGACGGGAACACCCGGTAGAGGCGGGACTCGTACGGTTCGAGCGTCCCCCGCACCTCCGCCGCGTGGCTCCCCACGAGCAGCGCCGCACCGGGGACGGGCTCGGGGATCGCGAGCGGCTTGTCGGTCAGGTTCAGTTGGACGAGGAACCGCTTGGCCTCGTCCTTACGGAACCAGGCGAAGTAGCCGGAGCGTTCCGGCTCACTGAACTCGATGTCGCCCAGGCGCAGGGCCCGGTGACGGCGGCGCAGGGTGGTCAGCCGCCGGTAGTGGTTGAGCACCGAATCGGGGTCGTCCGCCTGCTCCGCGACGCTGAAGCCGGGGTCGGCGCCGCCGATCAGCCACGGCGTCCCGGTCGAGAAGCCGCCGCCGGGGGTGGGGTCCCAGCGCAGGGGGACGCGGCCGTGGTCCCGCGTGCTGGTGAGGACCTTGGCCCAGGCCTCGTCCTCGGTGGCGCCCTCCTCGACGAGCGTCCGGAACCGGCGCAGCGCCTCGACGTCCCGCAGGTCGTCGATGCTCGCGAACGGCTCGTTCACGGCGGCCAGCTCCTGACCCTGGAAGAGGAAGGGTGTCCCGCGCATCGTCAGCAGGAGGGTGCCCAGCAACTTGCCGAGCGCGACGCGGTGCTGGGGTTCGGGGTTGACCTTGCTGATCATCCGCGGGTTGTCGTGGTTCTCGAAGAAGAGGGTCAGCCAGTCGTTGCTGCCGATCCGTGACTGGTAGTCGATCAGGTAACGCTTGTACCACTCGAGGTCGTAGCGGTAGTCGTCGAAGCGGGAGTGGCCGCCGGACTCCAAGTGGTCGAAGCTGAACACCAGGTCCAACTCGCCGCGGTCGGCGCCGGTGAGGAGGCGTCCGGTCTCGACCCCGATGCCGGGCGTCTCCCCGACCATCACCTTGGGCACCTGGCCCGGGACCTCGAACGCCCGGTCCCGCAGTTCGCGCAGGTGGTCGTGGAGCCGGGGGCCGTAGAAGTAGTGCTCCACGCCGGCGACCTGCAGCAGGTCGCCGATGAGCTCGTGGCCGTCGGGCAGGTCCGGGGGTTTGGAGATGAAGTTGATGACGTCCATGCGGAAGCCGTCGATGCCCCGGTCGAACCACCAGTGGCAGATGTCCACGACCTCGTCGCGGACCGCCGGGTTCTCCCAGTTGAGGTCGGGCTGCCCCGGGGCGAACAGGTGCAGCACCCACCGCTGGATCTCGGGCAGCCACCGCCACGCCGGGCCCGTGAAGGTCGACTGCCAGTTGTTCGGCGGACGCTCCGGGTCCTCCGGGTCGGGCGGCAGCAGGAAGTAGTAGGCGCCGTACGGGCCGTCCGGGTCGGCGAGGGCCTTCTGGAACCACTCGTGCTGGTCGGACGTGTGGTTGACGACCAGGTCGAGGATGATCCGCATCCCCCGGGCATGGCAGGCCGCGATCAGCGCATCCACCTGCTCGAGCGTGCCCATCTCGTCCATGATCGCCCGGTAGTCGCGGATGTCGTACCCGCCGTCCTCGTTGGGGGAGTCGAAAATGGGACTCAGCCACAGGCAGTCCACGCCGAGGTCGACGAGGTGGTCCAGGTGCTCCAGGACGCCGCCCAGGTCGCCGATCCCGTCGCCGTCGGAGTCGGCGAAGCTGCGGGGGTACACCTGGTAGAAGACGGCCGCCTTCCACCACGTCGGCTCGGGTTCGCCCTCGCCCGGCTCGGGCGCGTGCGGCTCGGCGTTGGCCAGGGAGACGAGCAGCGGGATCAGCGCGTGCCCAGTGAACAGGCGCAGCACGCGATCCACGGTCCTCAGCTGCAGGCCGCCGATGATCGGGTTGTCGATCCACCGGTTGGAGCGGCCCTGCAGGTGGAAGAACTTGTCGATGACGTCGCGCCCGACCGGGTGGGCGTAGAAGTCGCGCATGCGCGCGTTCTCGTCCAGCGTCGGGTTCACCGGCCGGGGACGCCGCAGCCGGCGTCCGTGCCGCAGCCTCGGCACATGGGGCTTCCGCTCGCGCGTGGACACCTCAGGCGTCCGCTCGGGACGTCACGACCGCCACACGGTCCGCCAGTTGCCCAACGCGGCTCTCCATGATCACGTGATACCGGACAAGGCGAGGTTCGGCAAGAGGTGGCGAACGCGCGGTGGGTCACCGGGGCCGGACGATCCTCGCCACCAGGTCGACGGTGTGGTGCGCGCCCGCCCCGCCGCTGATGTCGCGGTCGCGAGCTTCGTCGACGGCGACGCTCCACCCCTGGGGAGCCCCGGCCACGACGTCGGACGGGGAGAGCAGTCCGGACGGGGCGAAGCCGTGCTCGCGCACCTTCTCGGGGTCGATGTCGTGGTGGACGAACAGCAGCGAGCCGCCGGGTGCGACCAGACGCGTGAGTGTCGGAAGCGGCGCGGTGTCGAGGAACAGCGTCGGGTAGAAGGCGCACACGAGGTCGAAGGCGCCGTCCGGCAGCCCCAGCGCGACCCCGGCCAATTCGCCCTGCACCCAGTCGACCTGGACCCCTGCGTCCTCGGCGGCCCGCTGCGCTCGGGCGAGGGCGACCCCGGAGGGGTCGAGGGCCGTGACGGTCCACCCCTGCGCGGCGAGCCACACGGCGTCCGCCCCCTCACCGCACCCGACGTCGAGGGCCCGGCCCGGGGTCAGCGCGCCGGCATCGGCGACCAGGGTGGAGTTGGGCCTGCCGCTCCAGTTGCCGTCCGCGGTCGCGGAGTAGCGGGCGTCCCACTCGGCCTGTCCGGGTCGGACGCCGTGCTGGTGGGCGTGCCTGCCGGCGTCATCGTGGACGTGTCCGTGGTGGTGGTGGCTCATGCAGGAAGTCTGCCAGCGGAGAGGTGGAGTCGCGGCTGCTGCCCGTCGGGCACCCGGCCGAGGGTGAGCCCGTGAGGGGGCGAGGGTTGGTCCGGTTCCGAAACGGACCCGATCCTTCACCGCTGCCGCTGCGCAGCCATGGGGAGTTGTTGAGGTGTTGCTGGTGGAGCCTGCGCGACCGTCAACGAATCGGCTCAGATTTGACGACTGTGAGGCCTCCACCAGCAAACCCTGGGAACAACACCACGCCGACCGTCGCGATACCCCGGAAGGGGGCGACGGCCTGCCAGTGTTGTTGGCCAGCGACCCATTCACCAAGGCGCGGCTATTCGACGATGACCCGCTTCTCGCCGAGCTTGATCTGCTTGGTGAGGAGCGCCCGGGAGATTTGGTACCGCCCGCACGCGCACCCGGACTGCAGCTCGTCCGAGACCAGCGGGTCGTCGTCGGCATCGAGCATGTCGAACCAGTCCCGGCCCTCGTCGGAGCCCTGGTGCCGGTCATCGGGACGGTCCTTGCGCCCGCGCCCCCGGGAGTTCAGGACGGAGTGGAAGATCCGACCGGCGTCCGTGTCGTACACCGAACCGAGGTGGTGGCTCTTGCTGCAGTGCACGGTCACCAGTGCCTTCTCACTGGGGCTCGGCCCCAGCGCCTCGAAGGCCTCACGTGCGGCCCGCTCACGAATCTCATGGTTGGTGGCACTCATCCTGTGACAATACGGCTCCGGCGGCGGATCCGACAGGGGGGATGGGCATGGCCATCCAGAGCGCCCACAGCATGGATGCCACACTGGACGCATGGACCTGCCCCGCTTGCCGCACCCCCACCTCATCGTGCTCCGTAGCGCCGCGACGGTGGTCCTCAGCTGCCTCATCGCCCAGGCCGGCTGGGCGGCCGCCTTCGTCGGCGGCGAGCCCGGTTACCGGGTCCACCACCAGGTGGGGGCGTGGGTGACGCTGGCCGTCTGCCTGGTGTCGGCCGTGATCTACCTGGTGCTCCGCCGTTCCGCGGGACCGGTCAACGTGGTGCTGGCGGTGCTGGTCGCCGTCCTGTCCACCGTCCAGTACGCGCTCGGTGAGGCGGGTGTCACCGGCGTCCACATCTTCCTGGGCGTCCTGCTCACCATGACGGGGACCGCCCTCACCTCTTGGACGTACCGGCACGAGATGCCCGACGCTTGACGGTGGACGGCCCCGCCGCTCAGGTGGTGTGCTGGGACCTGTGTGAGTGATGCAGGTCTGCATCACTCACACAGTCCGGAGCAAGGAGGGGATCATGCTGGTTGCGGTTCTCGGGACGGGCATGGTGGGCCGGGCGCTTGCCGTCGGACTGAGTGGAAAGGGCCACACGGTCATCATGGGTACGCGCGATCCTGACGTGTCCCGAGATCGGCTGGCTGACTGGCTCGCGGCCCATCGGCAGGTCACGCTGGCCGGATTCGCGTCGGCTGCCGCCCCCGCCGACCTGGTGATCAACGCGCTCAACGGCGCGGGCACGCTCGAGGGGTTGGAGGAGGCCGGCGCGGACAACCTGTCGGGAAAGGTCCTCCTCGACGTGGCCAACGCGCTGGACCAGGACGGTGGTTTCCCGCCGGCGCTGTCGGTGTCGAACATCGACTCGCCTCAACTGCAAACTGATGGTCGACCCGGGCCGGTTGGCCGATGGTGCCCACACCGTCTTCGTCAGCGGCAACGACGCCGCGGCCAAGGCCACCGTGACCACGCTGCTGCACGAGTTGGGGCACACCGACGTGATCGACCTGGGCGACATCACCACCGCCCGCGGACCCGAAATGTACGTGCCGCTGTGGCTACGCCTGATGCAGTCGCTCGGAACCGCGGAGTTCTCCATCCGCGTCATCCGCTGACCCTCGCTGCAGGTGCGCCGCGGCGGCGCTCACCGGCGCCACGCGAACGTGACCTCGGGGCGTCCGGACCCACCCAGGCGCTGGGAGCGGCCGGCGCGACCCTCGTCGGCCAGGTAGGTCAGGTAACGGCGGGCGGTGACGCGGGAGGTGCCCACGGCGTCCGCCACCTCGGACGCCGACAGGGCGGCCGGGTGGGCCTCGGTGAGGACGCCGATCACGGCGTCCAGGACGTCGCGGGCCAGGCCCTTCGGCGGAGCACCCGCCGAGGGCGGACGCCGCAACTCGCCGACCATCGCGTCGATGGCGGTCTGGCTGGCCGACGTGGTCGCGGCGAACCCCTCGCGGTAGCGCCGGTACGCCTCCAAGCGGTCGCGCAGGTCGGCGAACGTGAATGGCTTGAGCAGGTAGCCGACCACCCCCAGCGACAGCGCGGACCGGACGAGGTCGACCTCCCGGGCCGCCGTGATGGTCAGGATGTCGATCGGACGCGCGCTCGCCCGGATGCCCCGGACCACGTCGAGCCCGTGCCCGTCGGGCAGGTTCAGGTCGAGCAGGACGAGGTCGACCGGCGTCCGGGCGAGGACCGCGACGGCCGCCTGGACCGTGCCGGCCGTGCCGACCAGTTCGAAGCCCGGGACGCGCCGGACGTACTCCGCGTGGCCCGCGGCCACGGTGGGCTCGTCGTCCACGACGAGGACGCGCAGGTCAGGCATCGCCGCCTCCTCGTCGCAGGGGAAGCACGACGGTCACCGTCGCGCCCGGCGGGTCGGTGACGTCGATGCTCCCGTGCAACAGGTCGACGGTCTGCCTCACCAGCGCGAGGCCGATCCCGCGACCCGCGGGTCCGGCCGAGGGCTTGGTCGTCCAGCCGCGTTCGAAGGCGTGCTGCCAGTCGGACGCAGCCATCCCCGGGCCGGTGTCGCTGACGGTGAGCACCACCTGGCCGTCGGCGACCTGGACGTCGACGACCACCGACCGCTCGGCCCCGCCGGGCAGGCCCCCCACGGCGTCCAGGGCGTTGTCGACGAGGTTGCCCAGGATCGTGACCAGCTCGCGGGCGGGCAGGAGGCCCACGGGGAGGTGGGCTTCGGGGTCGAGTTCCAGCTCGAGGCCGCGCTCGTGGGCCTGCGACATCTTGCCGAGCAGCAGGGAGGCGACCACCGGCTCCTCGATGGCGCGCAGGATGGCGTCGGCCTGGCGCTGGCTGGCACGGAGTTCGTCGGTGGCGAAGGTGACCGCCTCGTCCGTACGCCCCATCTCGATGAGCGTCACGACGGTGTGCAGGCGGTTGGCGGCCTCATGGGCCTGGGCGTGCAGGGCGTCCGCAAGGGACCGGGTCGCGGTGAGCTGGCCCGTGACAGCCTCGAGTTCGGTGCGGTCGCGGAGCGTGGACACCGTCCCCGCGCTGCGTCCGCGTCGGACGACCTCGTCGGAGGACACCAGCAGCACCCGCCCACCCGAGGCGTGCGGGACGTCCACCTGCTTCCGCCCGCCCCCGAGCAGCGCGGCCAGGTCGGGGGAGAGGCCGAGGTCCGCGATGGGGCGGCCCACGGCGTCCGGCCCGAGGCCGAGGAGGCGGCACGCCTCGTCGTTGACGACCTGGACGCGACCCTCTGCGTCCGTGATGACCAACCCCTCGCGCACCGCGTGGAGGACCGCCTCGTGGTGGTCGTGGAGCCGCCGCAACTCCTGGGCGTTGAGGCCCAGCGTCTGCGACCGGACGCGGTGCGCCACGAGCCACGCGCCGGCCCCGGAGAGGACCGCCGCGCCCAGGCCGGGCACCAGGATCTGGGGGAGTTCCGCGGCCAACTGCTGGCTGACCTGCGTGCGCAGGATGCCCACCGACACCAGCGCCCGCACCTCACCGTCGATGATGACCGGGACCACCGCGCGTGTCGAGGGTCCCAACGTGCCCGTGTACTGCTCGACGATCGTGCCGCCGGCCTGGGCGTCCGCGATGGTGCCGACGAACTGCCCGCCCACCTGGTCGGGGTTCGGGTGGGTGTAGCGGACCCCGTCGCGCGACATCACCGTGATGAAGTCGGTCCCCGTGGCCTGCCGTTCCCGCTCGATGAACTCACGCAGGGCGGCGGGTGGGTCGTCCGAGACGACGCCCTCGCGGACGTCGTCCGTGCTCGCCAGGGTGGTCGCGATGTCGGTGACGCGATCGGCGGCCGCGTCCTCGACGTGGCGGACGGCCTGCCACCACGCCAGGGCCAGCGACAGCCCGACGACGAGCAGCACGACGCCGCCCAGGACGGCGAGCACGTGTGAGGCGACGCTGCGGCTGGGAGTTCTGGTGGATGAGCCGGTGAACACTATGAACACAAGGATGCCCTTGCCGGGAGGGGTGCCGCAGTCTGATCCCGCCACACGGGTGTGGCCAGCGAGCGGAGAGAGTCCCCATGATTGCACTGCACACAGCGATCGCGATCGTCGCGATCATCTTCCTGATCATCAAGGTGAAGGTCGACCCGATCGTCTCCCTGATGCTCGGCGCCCTGTACCTGGGCATCGCGACCGGCGTCGGCCTGAACGAGACCGTGGTCGCGATCGCCGCCGGCTTCGGCGAGATCATGCAGAAGATCGGCCTGCTCATCGGCTTCGGCGTCCTGATGGGCGCGCTGCTGCACGCCATGGGCGCGTTCAAGGCGATGGTGGAGGCGCTCGTGCGGGCGGTGCCGGCCAACCGGCTCCCCTACGCGCTGGCACTGGCGCTGACCACGATCGCCCCGTCGATCTACGTGGACGTCCAGGTCGTGCTGGCCGCGCCGGTCGCCCGCTCGTCGGCGAAGTTCATCAAGAAGGACGGCCTCGCATGGCTGGCCGGCGCGCTGGGCACGGGCATCTTCGTCGGGTACGTGTTCGTGGTCCCCGGCCTCGCGGCCATCTCGGCGGCCGGCCTGCTCTCGGTGCCGCTCGGGCTCTACATGATCTACGGCATTGCCATCGGCATCGTCACCGCGGTCGCCACCGTGTGGCTCTTCCGGCTCATGCTGAACGCCGGCTGGTGGAAGAAGGAGAAGGACGAGGACACCTCGGAGGCCCTCGAGGAGGTCGAGGCGAACGAGGACCTCGCCGTCGAGCAGAAGCGTCCGCCGCTCCTGCTGGCGATGACCCCCATCCTTCTGCCGCTGGTGATGATCGCGACCGGCGCGTTCGTGAAGCTCGCGGGCATCGAGAACCCCTTCATCCAGTTCATCGGCAACGCCACCTTCGCGCTGTTCGTCGGCCTGGTCATCGCCTACCTGATGGCGCGGAAGTACGTGGGGACCGACGTCACCGCCAACGCCTTCGGCGACGGCCTCAAGACCACCGGTGAGATCCTGCTGGTCACGGGCGTGGGCGGTTCGCTGGGCGCCGTCATCGAGGCCACCGGCCTGGCCGAGGTGCTCGGCGGGCTCTTCAGCGCGGACACCGGTGCCCCGATCATCCTGTCCATCCTGCTCGCGTGGTTCATCGCGGCCCTGATGCACCTGGCCATCGGCTCGGTGTCCGTCGCCGCCATCACCGCCGCGGGCATCATCGCCCCCATCGCCCCGCAGTTGGGCGTGCCGCCGGTGATCCTGGCCCTGGCCATCGCGTCCGGCGCGCTGTTCGCCCTGCAGGTGAACTCGAACTTCTTCTGGATGTTCAAGTCCCTGCTGGGTCTGACCACCTCGGGTGCGCTGAAGACGATGACGACGGTGACCTCCATCGCGTCCCTGGTGTCCTTGCCGCTGGTGATGGTGGCGGCGCTGATCGCCTGACCCGACCCGGCTCCGCCGGGAACGCACAACCGGACGGTCCCCGCAGTCACGACTGCGGGGACCGTCCGGTTGTGTGGTCAGGGGAGACCGGGCGACGGGGGCTGACGCCCCACGATCACGGGACTGCCACGGCCAGCAGGCGGTTGGCTGCTCGGGCGGCGGCGTCCTGGGGTGAGATGTCCTCGTGGAGCGTGTGGTGCGCAGCGAGGTGCTCGGCCTCGGCCCTGGACCCGTCTCGCTGCTCGCGCGCTTCCTCGCGCTGGGACGGTTGGCGCCTGCCCAGGATTCGGTGAAGGATGTCCATACCTGCCTCTCGGTTTTTTGTATGAACAACTAATTATAGCTGGCGACGATCGGCCCGGTCGACGTACACCATGTGCCAGCCATCGTCCTCGCGGACGGTGCCGCCCAGCACCCCCGCCCAGAACGCGCTCTCGGTGGCGATGTCGGCGGCGTCGAACACCACGACCTGCTGGTTGATCTGCATGGGTCGATCGTGGCGTTCGCCACCGCGGCGCACAAGGTCTTCGTGGATCACACCAGGGTCGGCAACGGCCAGGTCCGTCCGTTGCTGCTGTCGATCACGGCCGCCGAGGTGGCGCGCAGGGCGATGGGCAGCGCGTCGTTCACCAGGGTCCTGATCGTGGCGAGCTGGTCAGGGGCGCTCCCCGTGGCGAGCGAGACGTGCGGTATCCACCGGCCCGACCCGTAGTGGCGGTGGAGGTCCGCACCGGACTCCAGCAGGGTCCGCGTCACGGCGTCCTGACGACGGGCGAGGTCAAGGCTGGTGCCGGCGGCCAGGGACACACGCCCGCGGGTGAACGTGACGGCCCCCTGGAACCACAGCGTGGACGGTGCAGCGACCGGGAGTGCCTCCACCCGCTGCAGGACCTCGTCGAGGGTCCAGCTGCGCAGGACGGCCAGTGACAGGTGGGGGCGGTGGTGGCGGTGGGTGTGCGTCGCCAGGGTCGGGACGCCGTGGTCCTCCAGGCGCGCCCACAGCTGCCGCACCAGCCGGTCACCGGCGGGGTCGAACAGGAGGCACACGGCCAACGACATGCTCGCATCTTGCCCCACCAGACGGGGACGCGTGGCAGCCGGCGCTCAGCCGCGCGAGTGACGCCGCTTCTCGGCGCGCCGGTACCCGAACCAGACGAGGGCCGTGCAGGCGAGGAGGCCGCCGATGGCCGGGGCGAAGATGGCGAACCCTGCGTCGCCGGCCTCCAGGACGCTCCAGGTCATCTTGAGCACCGCGATCAGGACGAGCACGCTCAGCCCCACGAACAGGTTCCGTCGCCACAGGGCCGCGGCCAGCGCTCCGAGGGTGACGGGGACGAGTGCCGTCCCGACGATCTTGGCCGGTGTCCAGGGACTCGCGATGTAGTCCATCTCCATCTGGAGGAAGTCCTCCACAGCGGGGTCAGGGGAGGCGGGCGCCGGGAACCAGAACATGCTGGTGGCCAGCAGGAACAGGGTGATCGAGATGCCGGCCATGCTGCGCCGGTAGGCGAAGAGGCACAGGGGGACCAGGAACAGCGGCCGGATGTACCAGCTCAGCACGTTGTGGTGCCGGGCGAAGGTCCACTCGAAGAACGTCGGACTGACCGCCATCGCGACGATGAAGGCGATCGTCAACGCCGCGAAGGCGAGGGCAACCACGGTGTCGGCGGTGCTCCGGGGGTGGCGGCTGCTGCGGTGAGGGGCGGGGGTGGGGGTGAGTGTGGTGTCAGCCATCGGAACTCCTGGGTGAGGGACGACGGAGCAGCCCTTGCGTGGACAGCTCGTGGACGGCGCGGCCGAGTCGGGCGTAGGCGTCCGGGTCGTTCAGGTCGGCGGCGCCGAAGTGGCGGGCGATCTGGGGGGCGAACACGAGCGTGGCCAGCGACTGGGCGACGAGGACGACGGCGCGCGCGTGGGGGTCCGTCGTCTGGTTGACCGCCCCGGACGCCGTCCCGGCGGCGAGGGTGGCCAAGGTGTGGTCCACGAGGGCGTCGAACCAGCGGTCGCGGAGTTCGCCGCCGTCGGTGAGCGCCCGGGTGAGGTAGGCGAGTTGGGTGGCGACCTCGGGGTGGTCGGTGAGGTAGGTGTTCAGGTCCGGCCCGAACCCGTGCGCGAGCATCTCCTGCTTCTCGGACGCCGACGTGGCCAGGACGTGCTGGTCGCAGGCGGCCCGCAGGCGCTCCTTGCTGCCGTAGTGGTGGATCACCAGCCCGGGGGAAACGCCGGCCTCGGTGGCGATGGCCCGGACGGTCGCGCGGTGGAACCCGTCGCGCGCGAAGACGACCAGCGCGGCGTCCCTGATCCGGGCCGCCGCGGTCAGATCGTCTGCTGAACGCATGTTCACTCCATTAAACACTTGTTCAGTGTGGGCAAGTGGCTGTTGCGTCGAGTGCGAGGGTGGCCCGCTCAGGCCTGGTCGACCCGGATGAGGTTGCCGGACGGGTCGCGGAAGGCACAGTCGCGGACGCCCCACGGCTGGTCGGCGGGCTCGGAGACCAGGTCGGCGCCGGCCTCCCGGGCCCGGGCGTACAGCGCGTCGAGGTCACTGCTCGCGAAGTGCGCTCCGTTCAGGCCGCCCTTGGCCACGAGTTCACGGACGAAGGTGACGTCGTCGGGGGAACCGTCGATGTAGTTCGACAGCACCAGGGCGACGTCCGGCTGCCCGGGGGCGCCGACGGTGATCCAGCGGTACTCGCCCTGCGGGACGTCCATGAGCACGGTGAGGCCGAGCACGTCGCGGTAGAACGCCAGTGCAGCCTCGGGGTCGGTGACGGTGATGAAGGCACGGGATAGTTTGATGTCCATGACGAGGACGCTAGCGAGGGCGTCCGACTTCGTGCTTCTCAGAACCTGCTCGGTCGGGTGAACTGGCGCGCCAAGCAGGCGGGGAGCCCGTCGAGCCCGGAGTGGTCGGCCGCCTTGTAGGCGGTGGGGGTCTGTCCCATCAACTCGGTGAACCGCGCGCTGAACGACCCCAGCGAGGTGCAGCCGACCGCCATGCAGACCTCCGTGACGGTGAGGTCGCCCTGGCGCAGCAGCGCCGCGGCCCGTTCGATGCGCCGCGTCATCAGGTACGCGTACGGCGCCTCTCCGTACGCGGCCCGATAGCGCCGTGAGAAGTGCGCCGGGGACATGAAGGCCTCGCGGGCGATGTCGGCGACCGACAGCGGCTCGGCGAACTCACGGTCCATGAGGTCGCGTGCGCGGCGCAACAGGGCGAGTTCCCCGAGCCGGTCGGTCGTCGACAAGAGGCCCTACACTTTCCGGGGCACGCTGCCCGTCAGCTTCAGGAACCAGCACATGGCCCGGTGCGCACCACCGGAGACGTCGCCGAACATCAGCGGGCAGCCGCCCTCGATGACCGTGATGCCGTGCTCCCTCCCGAAGGCGGCGGCCTCAGGTGACACGCTGCCCTTGTCGATGGAGCGGTGCATCCACACCTGCTTGATGCCCAGGTCGGCCGCTTCCCGCATGGTCCCCGCCGCGTGCTCGGGGCGGGTGCCGATGACGACGGCCTCCACGCCGCCGGGAATCGAGGAGAGGGTGGGGTAGGCGGTGTCCCCCTCGACGGACGCCGCGTTGGGGTTGACCGGGAACACGTCGTAGCCGCGATCCTTCAGGCGCTGGTACACGGTGTCGCTGCCGTGTCCCGTGGGGGCGTGCGACACGCCCGTCAGAGCGATCCGCCGGCAGGACAGGAAGTCCGCCGCGGCCTGCTCGATCTTCATGCCTCCACGTTACGCCGGTCGCACCACTCCGGGCCCTGCTGACAGGCGTCCGTGGGCCGCGTAGCGTCGGCGCATGAGCGAGCGCAACGAGAAGCTGTACACGACGACCGAGGGGCACGACGTGCCGACGTCGCAGCTCACGTCGGAGGGACGCAACGGTGGGGACATCCTGGTCGAGGTGATGCGCGCTGCAGGCGTCGAGGTGGCCTTCGGCGTGGTCAGCATCCACAACCAGCCGCTCGTCGAGGCCGTCGACCGCGACCTGCGGTTCGTGCCGGTGCGGCACGAGGCCGCGGCGGTGAACGCGGCGGACGGGTACGCGCGCGCCACCGGGGGCCTCGGCGTGGCGATCACCTCGACCGGCACCGGCGCCGGCAACGCGGCCGGGTCGATGCTGGAGGCCCTGACGGCGCAGAGCCGGGTGCTGCACGTCACGGGCAACGTGAACGTCGACCTGATCGGGGAGGGCACGGGCGCCTACCACGAGGTGCCGCGCCAGTTGGCGATGCTGAAGGCGGTCTCCCGGCACGCGATGCGTGTGGAGACGGCCCGGCAGGCGCGCGCCGTGCTGACGGAGGCGGTCCGGCTCATCGAGACCGCCCCCCACGGGCCGGTGAGCGTCGACTGGCCCATCGACCTGCAGTACACGGCCGACCCGGACGCGCAGAACAAGGCCGACGACCGTCAGCCCGGGTTCCGGAGGGCTGCCAAGCGTGACGTCGAACGGGCGGCGTCCCTCCTGCGTGAGGCGCGGCGTCCGCTCATCTGGGCCGGCGGGGGAGCCCGGCGCGTGGGCGAGCCGCTCGTAGCGCTGGCGGAGGCGTGGGGTGCGGGCGTCCTGACGGGCACCAACGGACGCGGTTCCATCGCCGAGGACCACCCGCTGTGCATCGGCAACTTTGCCTCCGACCAGGCCGTGGCCGAGCTCATCGGCGAGGCCGACTGCCTGCTCACGATCGGGAGCCACCTCCGGCCGAGCGAGACGCGCAACGGCGAACTGCCGATCCCGGCCACGCACGTCCAGGTCGACCTCGAGGAGGACGCGCTGGGCCGCAACCACCCCATGACCGTCGGCCTCCTCGCCGACGCGCGGGACGCCGTCCCGGTCCTGCTGGACGCCCTCGGCGACGTGGCCACCGAGAACGGCTGGGGCCAGCGCGTGGCGGACGCCGCGGCGTCCGCCCGCTCGGGCCTGCGGGACACCATCGGCGCCTACGCCGACATCTGCGACGCCCTGCGCGCCCGCCTCCCCCGGCGCGCGCCGATCGTGCGTGACGTCACGATCCCCGGCAGTTCCTGGGGGAACCGCCTGCTGGCCGTCCACGACCCGAGGGACAACGTGTTCGCAGCCGGGGGCGGCATCGGCCAGGGTCTGGCGATGGCGATCGGCGCGGCGACCGCGCGGCCCGATGACCCGGTACTTGCGATGGTGGGGGACGGCGGCTTGGCCGTGCACCTGGGTGAACTGGCGGTGCTGGCCGCCGAGCGGCCCCACCTGGTGCTGGTCGTCTTCAACGACGGCGGCTACGGCGTGCTGCGCAACCTCCAGGCGGCCGCGGGCCACCCACCGCGCGCGGTCGACCTCGCCACCCCCGACTTCGGACGGCTCGCCGCGGCGTTCGAGCTGCCCCACGTGGGCGTCACGGACGCCCCGGCGTTCGACGCGGCGCTCAGCGCGGCCCTGCAGCGCTCGGGGCCGACCCTCATCGAGGTCGACGTCGCCGCGCTACGGCCCGCTCCCACGGCACTCGTGCCGCCGGTGCGGGTGCCGTGATCGGACGCCCGCCCAAGGCTTGAGCGTCCCCAGTCAGGCGGACGCGCGGACGATCAACTCGGGGGTGATGACGACCGGGGCGGTGGCGGGGCGTCCGGCCAGTTGGTCCAGCACCATGCCGGTGGCGAGGCGGGCCAGGTCGCCGGCCGGGTTGGTCACGGTCGTCAACTGCGGGTGCGTCGACAGGCTGAGCTGGGTGGCGTCGTACCCCACCACCCGGACGTCCTGGGGGATGCGTCGTCCGGCCGCCCGGGCGGCGTGGATCACCCCCGCCGCGGTGAGGTCGTTCGCCGCGAACACGCCGTCGACCTCGGGGTGCTCGGCGAACAGTCGCTCGCCGAGGGCCTGTCCGGTCGCGAGCGTGAAGTCCCCCTGGTAGCGGACCAGTGGCTCCAGGCCGGCTTCGGCCAGGGCGTCCTCACAGCCGGCGAGGCGGTCCACCGCGGCCACCATGTCGAGGGGGCCCGTCACGATGGCGATCCGCCGCGCTCCCGACTCGATCAGGCGCTCCGCCGCGAGGCGTCCGCCCGTCACGTTGTCGACGTCGGCGTACGGCAGGTGGACGCCGGACTCCAGGGGGCGTCCGATGAACGCGGCCGGGAGGCCGATCTGGACGATGTCGTGGGCGAGGTGGTCGTCGCGGTGGTGCGAGAGGACGACCACGCCGTCCACGTGGCCGCCGCGCAGGTAGCGCAGCAGGCGATCGCTGGTCCCCGTCCGCGACCGCATGAGCAGCACCAACTGCTTGGGCGTCCGCGCGAGGGCGTCGGCCACGCCCGTGATGGACAGGGCGATGAAGGGGTCGGAGAACACGCGCGAGTCGGTCTCCGGGACGACCACCGCGATGGTGTCCGTCTGCCGGGTGACCAGGCTGCGCGCGGCCGGGTTGGGCTGACGAGCTCATTCGCCAAGCGGGGTGGTGGCCGACCCATGGGGCTGGGAACTCGCGTGGGATGTCCCCGGCCTCGGGGCTCACCTGCGAGCGGCCTTCGCGGCGTCCCCGGGTGGGCGCCGATTCTGAGGACGCCGTTGGTGAGGCCGCCGGCCTTGAGCACTCGGAGTTTCGATGGCGTCCTGACTGGCCCTCCGGCTGAGCACATCTGCGCCGGTTCTATCCGCGGCGCGTTTTCGCAAACGGCGCGTTCCCGGGCGCAGGTGTTCCTTCCCGGCGCGGATGTTGCTTTTGGCTGTCGGCTCGGAACCGGCGAGGGTGTTCCTTCCACGGGCAAGGGTTCCTTTCCCGGTGCAAGCGCTCCGAACCGGCGCGGCTCACCTACGCGAGGCGAACAGACCAGCCCTAACCCCAGACCGCCGCTGCTCCGGCGTGCCCGGTGAGGCCGATCAGGACCAACGCCACGAGAGCCCCACCGACGGCGACCGCGCCGGCAAGCCATCCGAAGGGTCCCAGTCTCTCCGCAGCAGCGCCCCGCACCCGCAGGAACAGCGGCAGCGCGATGGTCATCGCCAGCACGGGCCAGGGCGTCCACGTCCCCAACATCTGGTGCCGAGAAATGCGCGGCGAACCACTCATCCCGAGGTCCTCGGCAAGCATCGGACCGGTGACCATCGCCGCGAACGCCGACAACGTGGCGACGACCGCGACGATGACGACCAGGCTGCCGTAGCGCGTCCGCAGCCGGGGGAGGAACACCACCAGCAGGGCACCCAGTGCGGCCAGGGGCACGAAGATCACCGCGGCGTGAACGATGAGGGGGTGCAGGGGAAGTCCGATGATGGTCATGGTCAGCCCTTGATCGGCTCGCCGTCGCGGTCCAGCACGTACCAGACGTTCTGGACGTTCTGACCCGTGGTGTCACCGGGCTTGCTGTCGCCCTGCCAGTAGTAGAGCGGCCACCCGTTGTAGGTGGCCTGCGTCCGGCCGTCCGCGCGCTTGAACGACCCGAGTTTGGAGTCGTCCACGCCCGCGCCCTCGGTCGGTTCGCCGATGAGCGGCGGCCAGGCCACGAGGCACTGCCCCTCGCAGGCGCTCGTGTTGGGGCTGTCCTTGGTGAACATGTAGAGGGTCATGCCCTGGCCGTCCACGAGGAGCTCACCGAGCGACGAGTCGGCCATCCTCAGGGCGAGCGTGGCGGCGTCAGCGGCTTTGGCGGACGCCCCAGCGGACGAAGCCGAAGCCGGTGACGAAGCAGCGGACGCCGAAGGTGCCGAAGCGGACGCCGGACCGTAACCCGGCATGGGTGCCTGCGAGGGACCGGGCTGCGCGGTGCCACCGGAGCAACCGGCGAGCAGGCCCACCGTCAGCAGGGTTCCGATGGCGAGGGTGATGCGGGAAGCTGGGGAGATGGACATGGGTCCTCCTGGTGGTCCCGGACGCCGCGGTCGGCGGCGTCCGTCCCCGTCATGGGGACAACCGTGATACGACCCGGCGGCCGGAAGGGATTGCGCGGCGGCGCAATCCCGGACGGGCGGACGTCCGTATCCAAGGGTGTGACGTTGTTCTCGCTGGCCGACCGCGCCCCGGACGCCGCCCTGGTCGCCGGGCTCGCGGTCGGGGACGAAGCGGCTGCCGTCGCGTTCGTGCGCCGGTTCGAGCGTCGCGTGTTCGGCCTGGCGTTGTCGGTGACCCGCGACCGCGGACTCGCCGAGGATGTCAGCCAGGAGGCGTTCCTGCGTGCTTGGAGGGCAGCGAGCACCTACGACGTGCGGCGCGGTTCGGTGTTGACCTGGGTGCTGACGATCACGCGCAACCTCGCGATCGATGCCGTGCGTGCGCGGCGGTCGACCCCGACGGATGACGCTGTCCTGGACCACCTGGTCACCACGACCCTCCGCGATCCCGCCGAGGACGTCGACAACCAACTCGAGGCCATGAAGGCAGCCGAGCACCTCCGGGATCTTCCGCCCGAGCAAGCGCGGGCCGTCGTGCTCGCCGTGGTCGGGGGCAACACCGCCCAGGAGGTCGCCGACCACGAAGGAATCCCGTTGGGCACCGCCAAGACACGCATCCGAACCGGCCTGCGCCGCATGCGGCAGGCCCTGGAGGTCGAACCATGAGCACCCACCTCACCGACGACCTGCTCGTCGCGCTCGCCCTCGAGGAGGTGGGCTCGCACGAGCGGGAACAGCTGAGTGCCCACCTCGCCGGTTGCGCCGCCTGCCGGGCCGAGTACGACGCCGTGGCGGACGCCGTGCGCCACACACTCGCCGCGGCCCCCGCCATCGCGCCGCCCGCGGGCTTCTCGGGCCGGGTGGTGTCGGCGATGGGGCTGGCTCCCGACCAGGACCGCTCGGCGAGCCAGACGTCCGACCCCGACCGCTCGTCGAGCCGGACGCCCTCCCGGGACCCCAACCGTCGGTGGACGCCGTGGCTCGCCGCCGCCGCGTCCCTGCTCGTCGGCGTCGGAATCGGTGCCGGAGCCACACTGGGATTCCTGGGCACTGGCGTGCCCGCGTCACCCGTCCCCGCTCGCACGGCGACAACCCCGGCCCCCACCCCGGTCGCGCCCGCGGCGTCCAGCCTGGTCACGCGCACGGGCGAGACGGTGGGGACCGCCGGGCTGGCCGAGCTCGACGGACGCCGCGTGCTCGTCCTCACCGTGACGCGGGGCAGGCCGGGGATGACGTACGACTGCCAGGTGGTCGCCGCCGACGGCACCCGGACCAGCGGGGGCACGTGGACGTTGGACGCCTCCTACGGGGCGGGCGAGGCGACCGGCTCGTGGGTCGTCCCGGTGGACGAGGTCCCCGTCCGCGTCGAGTTGGTCACGCCCAACGGGACGCTCTGGGCGTCCGCCCTGTTCTGACGGCTCAGGCGAACGGGTCGGCGATGCCCAGGTACACCGTCTCCAGGTAGGCCTCGATGCCTTCGGGGCCGCCCTCGCGGCCGAGTCCGGAGTGCTTGACGCCCCCGAACGGTGCGGCGGCGTTGGAGATCGTGCCGGAGTTCACGCCGAGCATCCCGACCTCGAGGCGCTCGGCGAGGCGCAGCACGCGGGCCAGGTCGCCGGTGTGCAGGTAGCCCGACAGCCCGTAGGGGCTGGCGTTGACGCGAGCCACGACCTCGTCCTCGGTGGTGAAGGTGGTGATCGGGGCCACCGGACCGAAGATCTCCGAGGTCGCGATGGCGGCGTCCGGGGCGACGCCGGTGAGGACGGTGGGTTCGTAGAAGAACCCCGGCCCGTCGACGGCCCGTCCGCCGGTCACGACGCGCGCCCCTCCGGCGACCGCGGCGTCCACCAGGTCGGCGACGCCCTGCCGGGCCGATTCCGAGATCAGCGGACCCACCTCGGTCCCGGCCGCCAGACCGTCCCCGACGCTCAGCGCCCCGAGCCGTCCGGCGAGGCGCTCGGCGAAGTCGTCCGCGACCGACTCGTGCACGAGGAAGGTGTTGGCCGCGTTGCAGGCCTCGCCCATGTTGCGCATCTTCGTCTGGTGGGCGGCCACCACGGCGCGGTCCAGGTCGGCGTCGTCGAACACGATGAAGGGGGCGCAGCCGCCGAGCTCCATGGACGTCCGGACGATGTTGCCCGCCGCCTCGGCGAGCAGGGCCTTGCCGGTGGCGGTTGACCCCGTGAAGGACAGCTTGCGCAGGCGGCGGTCCTGGATCATCGGGCCCGTCACCGCCCCGGCGTGCTCGGTCGGGATGACGTTCACCACGCCCGCCGGGACGCCGACCTCCTCGAGCAGCGTCACGAAGGCCAGCGAGGTCAGCGGTGTGAGCGCCGCCGGCTTCAGGATCGTCGTGCACCCCGCCGCCAGCGCCGGGGCGATCTTGCGGGTGGCCATGGCGAGCGGGAAGTTCCACGGCGTGATGAACAGGGACGGCCCCACGGGACGCCGCACGGTCAGGATGCGCAGGTTGCCCTCGGGGGTGGCGGTGTAGCGGCCGTTCACCCGGACCGCCTCCTCGGCGTACCAGCGCAGGAACTCACCCCCGTAGGTCACCTCGCCGAGCGATTCGGCGAGCGGCTTGCCCATCTCCAGGGTCATGAGGGTCGCCATCCCCTCCGCGCGCTCGTGGAGCAGTTCGAAGGCCGCGCGCAGCAGGTCGGAGCGCTTCCGCGCCGGCGTCCGCGCCCAGGACTCCGAGGCCTCGGACGCCGCGGCCAGCGCCGCCATGCCGTCCTCGGGGGTGGCGGACGCGACCCGCGTGAGGACCTCGCCGGTGGCCGGATTGTGCACGGCGAAGGTCTCTCCGGACGGCGCCGGGCGCCACTGCCCCCCGATGAACAGGTGGGTGGGCGCGAGAGCGAGTGCGCCTGGGACGCGAGCGGTGGTGGTGGTGTCGGTCATGAGTCCCTCCTGACGTCGTCACCTGATTCTCGCCCGTGGTGGCCGCCGGGGCGAGGGAACGAGCGCGCGCTAGAGGACTTCGACGTCAATGACGTGGTAACCCTCGGCGCCGTCGGGAAGCACGTCCCGCACCTGCGCGGACTGGGTGACGCCCGCGGCGTCCGTCACGCGGGCCGCGAGCCGGTGGCGTCCGGGCGTGGCCTGCCACGGCAGCACCCATTGGCGCCAGTAGTCGACGCCGACGTCGGGGCCAAGCCGAGCTTCGAGCCAAGGCCCGTCGTCGACCTGCACCTCGACCTTGTCGACGCCGCGGTGCGTCGCCCACGCCACGCCGGCGATCGGGACCTCGCCGGCCCGGGCCTGCGCGCGGGGCGTGTCGATGCGGCAGGCGGTCTTCACCGGTCCGAGCGGTGACCAGCCCCGCTTCGTCCAGTAGGCCGCGGTGGCCGCGAACGTGGTCACCTCGAGCGTCCGGACCCACTTGGTGGCACCGACGTAGCCGTACAACCCCGGCGTCAGCAGCCGCGCCGGGGCGCCGTGGGTGGCGGTGAGGGGCTTCCCGTCCATGGCCACGGCGATCATGGCGTCGCGTCCGTCGAGCAGCACCGCGAGCGGGGTGCCGGCGCTGAAACCGTCCTGCGCCGAGCTCAGCACCATGTCGGCCTCGGCCCGGGGCGCCGCACGCCGCAAGAGGTCGGCCACTGGTACGCCGAGCCAGCGCGTCGAACCGCACAGGTCCCCGCCGATGGGGTTGGAGACGCACGTCAGGGTGATGTCGCGCTCGATCATGGGCAGGGCGACGAGGTCATCCCAGGAGATCGAGTAGGGGTGGTCGACCAGGCCCTGGATGCTGAGCGACCAACTGCGGTGGTCGATCCGTGGGACCACCAGGGCGATGTCGATCCGGTAGAAGGTGGCGGTCGGTGTCCGGAGGGGGGCGAGGTCGGGGGAGACGGCGTCCAGCCCCGGCGGGAGCGGACCGAGTGGCGCCTCGGGCGGGGGCAGCACCGGCGGCGTCGGGGCCGGGGAGCCGACGCCCGGCAGTGCGCGGCCGCCGAGCAGCGCGAGGACGCCCCCAGCTCCGACCAGCCCCGCGCCCCCGATGAGCAACCGCCGCCGGGCTTCAGGGTGGGACGCCCGGGTCAGGTCCGCGGCGTCCGGCCCGCCCGAGGTGACCCAGCGCGGGAACGCCACCAGCACCCAACCCCCCACCAGGGCGGCGACGAGCGCCGGCGCGACGTCGAGGGGGCCGGCGTCCGGCCGCGACAACGCCGCGGCCGCCGAGACCACGCCCAAGGTCGCCACCAGGCCCAACGCGATCGGACGCCGACGCTCGACCAGCAGCCCTGCCACGGCCCCGAAGAGGGCGACGAACAGGACGACCCCGGCGATGAGGACGACCTTGTCCGCGGTGCCGAACGTGGCGGCCGCCCACTCCTTGACGGGCGTCGGGGTCAGGTCGATGGCGACCGAGCCCACGGCGACAACGGGCGACGACGTCGGGTTCACCAAGCGCGCGACCGCGTGCCCCGCGGCCGCACCGACCAACGCCGCGAGCACCCCGAGGGGGGCCATCACCCCGACCTTGACCACGCGTCCACCGGCTCTCGCGCTACCGGGCGAGCCGGGAGCGGAAGAGGTTGTCCGGGTCGTACCGCCGCTTGATGGCGGCCAGTCTCTCGTAGTTGGCGCCGTGGGCGTGGCGGACGGCGTCCGGGTCGGTGAGGTCGTCGAAGTTGAGGTAGGTGCCCGGCCGCGCGAACGGGGCGAGGGCGTCCGCGGTTCCGCGCGCCCAGGACCGGTTGGCC
Source organism: Propioniciclava sp. LT432 (assembly GCF_059515965.1). NCBI lineage: Bacteria > Bacillati > Actinomycetota > Actinomycetes > Propionibacteriales > Propionibacteriaceae > Propioniciclava > Propioniciclava sp. LT432. The sequence goes on from NZ_JCAKNE010000011.1 coordinate 101,465, forward strand.
TCGTCGTCGGACGGGTCGTCCCAGTTGGCCTCGATCCCGATCATGAAGTGGGCCGACCGGTTGGTGATCGGCGTCGCGTCGTCGGCGATGTGCGCGATGGCGCCACCGTTGATCCAGATGTCCAACGAGGTCAGGGGGGAGGGGCGGGAGGCGGCCCGGTCGACGAGCACCGCCGCCGAGTCCTCGTCGAGGTCGGTGAGGTGGGCCGACTTCCAGTGGTAGCGGCGACCCCGCGGGTAGTCCTCGTCGAAGAAGCGCTGGGCGTCGACCCAGGGCACCGTCGCGCTCAGGTCGGTCAGCACCGTCCCGAGGTCGCGCAGCGGGGCGCACGCGCGCTCGCCCTCGGCGGGGTCGCCGATCCAGGGCCCGGCGATACCGACGAACGGCCTGCCCCAGAGCGCCGCGTCGAAGGGCTCGGCGTGCGGGAACGTCCAGCACACCGCGATCGCGCCGAACTCGTGCGGCGCGCCCTGCGCGAAGTCGCGCAGGTTGAGCAGCACGTCGACCCCCTCCTCCAGCGGGAAGGTCAGGAAGGGCAGGTGGACGTCCGGCCCGACCGGGTGGGCGTCGAACTCCAGCGCGGTGACGACCCCCAGGTCCCAGCCGCCGCCGCGGAGCGCCCAGAACAGGGCGGGATGCTCGTGGGCGTCCACGTGCAGGAGTTGGCCGTCGGCCAGCACGATGTCTGCGCTGACGACGTTGTCGCAGCTCAGCCCGTGCTTGCGGCGCATCCAGCCGTAGCCGCCCGCCAGCGTGAGACCGGCCACGCCCGTCTCGGAGACCACCCCCAGCGGGACCGCGAGCCCGTGCGGCTGCGTCGCGGCGTCCACGTCCCCGAGCGTTGCCCCGCCGGCAACGCGGACGCGCCGGGCGTCGGCGTCCACCTCGACGGCGTTCATGCGGGCCACGTCGATGACCATCCCGCCGTCGAGCACCGAGGACCCGGCGACGTGGTGCCCGCCGCTGCGCACCGAGACACCGAGGTCGTTCTGCCGGGCGTAGGAGAGGGCCGCGGTCACGTCGTCGGTTCCCTCGCAGTGCACGACGACCGCGGGTCGCTTGTCGATCGTGCCGTTCCAGACTCGTCTCGCAGCCTCGTAGGCGTCATCGTCCGGGCTCGTCACAGTGCCCCGGAGGGTGGCGGCCAGCTGCAGCAGGCTCGCTCCGCTCATGGCCCATGATCACACGCGCGTCGGCCGTCCAACAGGGGCAGGCCGGGCCCGCTCACCCCGTTCCTGACCCGGGACGTGAAACGCGGGGCTGGGGCGTGCTGCCCCAACCCCGCGTCGCCGTCACGCCCGGTGACTCAACGCCGGTCCGCTCAGGCCCGGGCAGCCCGAGCGTTGGCCTCGGCGTCCGCGATCTTGGTGAGCAGTTCGTCGGTGCGGGACTCCTCCTCCAGGCTCTCGGTGAGCAGGTCGTACCCGTCCGACAGGCCGAGCATCTTCGCCCACCGGCGCAGGGTGCCGTAGCGGGTGATCTCGTAGTGCTCGACGGCCTGCGCGGACGAGATGAGGCCCGCGTCGGCAGCCGACGTGCCCTCGTACTCGGCCAGGACGCTGTCACCCTCCTTGAGGATGCCGTCGATCGCCTCGCACCGCTTGGACGTCGGCTTGCGGTCGATCAACGCGAAGACCTTCTCGAGGCGCTGGATCTGTCCCTCGGTCTCGGTGAGGTGCTGCTCGAACGCCGCCTTGAGCTCGTCGGAGGACGCCGACTGGGCGAGCTTCGGCAACGTCTTGAGGATGTGGTTCTCGGCGTAGTGGATGTCCCGCAGGGTGTCGAAGAACAGGTTGTCCAGTCCCTTGTCAGCCATGACTCTCCTTCTCCGGGCCCCGGCTGCGCCGGCGACCCTGGTCCGTCGTGTGCCCGAGCAGTACCCACCCCGGCCGCACCCATGCGTCCGGCCACTCCAGAGGGACGCCCGGGCGCTCCGCAAGCGGTCGGGGCGCGCCTCCCGGCACGCCCCGACCCTCGCCCACTGTTGGACGCCTGGTGACCCGGGCTTCACGGGTCGGCTCGGGGAGTCGGCAGGAAAAGGCTCTCCCCTCCCTACCCGTTCTGGGCCATTCGATTCGCGGCGAGGTCAGGCCTCTTGCGGATCCGTTCCGGTCTCCAGGACCCGGGTGGCCAGCTCCCGCAACTTGATGTTGCGATTCTGGGACGCCGCGCTGAGCCGGTTGAAGGCTTCCGCGGGGGTGATCCGGTGCCGTTCGACGAGGACCCCGACCGCCTGGCCGACGAACCGGTGGCTCTCGATGGCCCGCTGGAGGTTCTCCTCCCGGCGCGCGAAGTCCTCGGCGGCCAGCAGCCTGTCCACGGCGATGTCCAGAGCACGGGCCAGCAGGTCCCCCACGATGAGTTCGTCGGGCGGCACCACGCGCGTGACCGGGAACTGCACCCACGTGCGGCACCGGACGTGCGTGGTGGCCTCGTGCTCGATGACGAGGCCGGCCATGGGCGTGCCGGTGGTCGGCTGGTCGGCCTCGCCCGCCAGCGCGCGCAGGGCCGTGGGGTCGAGTTCGGCCAGGGGCAGGGCGCCCTCGTCGGTGAACACCGTCTCGGCGAGTTCCCGGCGGCCCTTCGACCCGGGAGCGGGCAGCACCCGCAGCTGGGCACGTCCGTCGAACAGGATGCCGAAGCCGCGCACGGCGTCCGCGAGCAGCCGGTCGAGGTCGTCGGCGTCGGTGAAGCTGGCGACGATCCGGCTCGCAGCCTCTCGACGCTCGCGGGAGTCGTGCTCGCGCGTGACGTCGGTCAAGGACTTGATGAAGGCGGTGCGGCCCAGTTCCGGGCTGGTCACGAACACGCCCCAGAAGGACGCCCAGACGGTGCGGCCGTCCCGTCGGTGCAGCTTGTACTCGCCGGTCATGGGGCGACCCTCGGCGAGGCCGTCGTGGGCGGCGGCGATGCGTTCGTACGCCTCGGGATCCACCAGCGGGTCGGGCCACCACGGGTAGGGCGGCCGCAGCGGGCCGTCGGCGAGCGACCAGCCCAGGAACGCCGTGAACCGCTCGTTGACCTCGGTCACCAGGCCGTCGGGGTCCGAGATGAGCAGGGCGGTGTGCAGTGAACCCATGACCGCGCGCCGCCACGAGGCGTCCGAGGACCGTGCCAGCGCCAGTGCGGCCGTGGAGTTGACGCGCGAGCGCAGCTCGCTGACCGAGAACGGCTTCTGGATGTAGTCGTCGGCGCCGCCGTCAATGGCGTCGGTGACGACACCCTGACCCGCGCGGGCACTCAGCAGCAGCACCGGCACGAGCCTGAGCTCGGGGTCCTGGCGGATGGCGCGGGTCAGCTCCAGGCCGTCCATCGCGGGCATCATGACGTCGGAGAGGATGACGTGCGGACGCCAGGCGCGGGCGGCCGACAGTGCCTCCTCGCCGTCCGCCGCCGCCCGGATGTCGAAGTCGTCGGCCAGCACCTCGGTGAGGTAGGCGCGGAGGTCGGCGTTGTCCTCGACCACCAGCAGCTTGAGGCGGCGTCCGGCCTGCTGGGGCGGCGCGCCGCCGTCGGTGGCCGGGTCGGTTGCTGAGACGTCGTCCAAGCCCCGCCAGGAGCTCATCTCCGTCAGGAACGAGTCCGCGTCACGCCGGGTGACCGAGCGGACGCCGGTGCCCAGGTCCGTCACCGTGGTGGGGGAGTCGTAGGGGAGGTCGAGGGTGAACGTGCTGCCCTTGCCGACTCGCGAGTCCACGCTCACGCGCCCCCCGAGCAGGTCGGCGAGCTGGGACACCATCGCCAGGCCGATCCCGGCGCCCTCCTTGCTGCGCGCCAGCGGGTGCGGCGGCAACTGCACGAAGCGGGCGAAGATGAGCTGCTGGTCGGCGGCGCGGATGCCGACCCCCGTGTCGGTGATCGCGAGCCGGAACCGGTCCCCGGCGTCCACCAGCCGCAGGGTGATCCCTCCCTCGGGGGTGTACTTCACGGCGTTGGCGAGCAGGTTGAGCACCATGCGCTCGTACATGTCCCGGTCGATGCGCGCGGTGCGGGGCAGGGCCGGGACGTCCGAGACGAACGTCAGCTCCGCCTGCTCGATGACCGGGGCGAACGAGTCGGCCAGCGCTCGGGTCAGGGCGCTGACGTCCACGTCGGCCAGTTGCGGGCCGATCCGGCCGGCCTCCATGCGGCTGAAGTCGAGCATGGCGTCCACCATGCGGGTGAGCCGGGCCACGTTGTGCTGCGCGAGCCGAAGACGCTGCCCGACTCGCTCCGGCAGGTCGGGCTCGAGCAGGGCGTCGTGGACGGGTGCGGAGATGAGTGACAGCGGCGTCCGCAACTCATGGCTGATGTTGGCGAGGAACGCCGACTTGGCGGCGTCCAGCTGCGAGAGCAGCCGACTGCGCAGCCGCTCGCCGGCCAACTCCTGCAGGCCGGTCAGGACGGCGGACAGCTGGGCGACCAGCACCGTGACGTAGCCCCGCCACGCGCGGTCGGAGGCCGGCTCGACCGGCCCCTGGACGACGAGCACCGTCGACGGCTGGTCCGGCGCCACCTCCGCGAGCGGGAAGGCGAGCAGCAACTCGGAGCCCGCGTCACCCGGCGCGGCGAACAGGCGCTCCTGCCGCTGGCCACAGCCCGCCACCTCGCGGGCCAGCGCCAGGGCCCCCGCCGCCGAGTCGGCCTCGAACGTCCCGGCGACCGCGGTGACGCGGACTTCGCCGGTGCCGGCTCCGGCGACGAGGTAGAAGCCCAGGGCGGGCAGGTCCGCGGTGTTGCCGGACAGGATCTCCACAGCCTGACGCATGACGTCATCGGGGGAGTCCAGGGAGCGCAGTTCGTCGATCAGCCGGATCAAGGTGTCGAGTCGCCGCTCGGCGTCCACGACCGCCCCGCCGTCGTTGCTGGGTGCAGCACCCACGCCAACCTCGCTCATGTGCTTCCTTCCGGCCGCTCCGCCGCCATGAGACTACGCCACGCTCACGGCGTGGCGGGCAGCATTTTCAGCGTCACGAGGGGCACCTCGCGCGGGGCCCGGAATGCACAAGGGCCAGACTCCGTCGGGGGTGACACCCCCGCGGAATCTGGCCCTGATGAGTCAGGTCAGCGGTTGCTGCCGGCGAAGAGGTTCTTGAACCAGCCGACGACACCCTTCGACTCGGACGCCGCGGGCGCGGCCGGGGCGACGGGCTCGGCGACCGGGGCGTCGGTGGACTCGGCGACCGGCTCAGCGACGACCTCGGCGTCCGCCTGCTTGATGGCGGACACCTCGAAGACGAGGGTCACGTTCTCGGAGACGAGCACGCCGCCGGTCTCCAGGGCGGCGTTCCAGACCAGTCCGAAGTCCTTGCGGTTGACGTCCACCTTGCCGGTCAGCCCGACGCGCTGGTTGCCGAAGGGGTCGAGGGCGGCGCCCTCGTACTCGAAGTCGATGACGACCGGCAAGGTGGCGTCCTTGATGGTCAGGTCGCCGGCGACGCGCAGGGTCTCGGCGTCGGGCGCGGTGACCTCGGTGGAGGTGAAGCGGATCGTCGGGTAGGTCTCGACGTCGAAGAAGTCGCCGGAGCGCAGGTGGCCGTCGCGGTCGGCGCTCTTGGTGTCGACCGAGGCGGCCTGGATGGTCACGTCGATGCGAGCGCCGGCGAGGTTCGCGCCGGTGGTGGCGGTGCCCTCGAACTCCTTGAAGGCGCCGCGGACCTTGGTCACCATCGCGTGGCGGGCCGTGAAGCCGATCTCGGTGTGCGAGGGGTCGATGGTGTAGGTGCCGTTCAGCTCGTTGAGCGTGCTCATGGGGGTCTCCTTGTGAATGGGGCGAACCCTGCCGGGCCCACCAATTGCTTGATGCGTCAACTAAGTTACGGCACTCCTGTTGAACTGTCAACTACGCGTGCGAGGGATTGCGCCCGGAATGCACGAAGTCCCGCCCGGCGTGACGGACGTTCGGTGTGGGGGTGTGAGTCCACCGATCAAGGAGTCAGTGGCCACGGCCCGTCTTGAGGCGGTAAGCGTCCAGGATCAGCCGGACGGCCATGTCCAGCGGCAGGCGGCCAGTGTTCACCACGAGGTCGAAGTGGTCGTTGTGGCGCGGATCCCAGTTGAACAGGCGCTGGCTCATCGCGGCGCGGGCGGAATCCTCGCGCCCCTGGCGGGCGCGCGCGTGCGCCAGGTCGATGCCCGCCTCCGCCGCGCCCCGCGCGATGCGCTGCTCCAGCGGGCCGTCCAACTTCACGTGCAGGGCCTGGGGCTCGTCGGCGAGGATCACCGTCGCGTTGCGCCCCAGCACCACACCGCCGTCCGTCACCTGGGCCCGCAGCTCGCGGACCGCGTCCTCGGCGTCCAGCATGTCGAGTTGGCCGGAGAAGACGCCCACGTCCGAGGACGCCGCGGTGCGGCCCAGCGTCGTGAGGACGCGGGAGAGGAAGGAGTCCTCCTGGGGGCCGCGGCCCTCGGCGATCTCGAGGTCCTCCGACGAGTAGACCTGCGAGATCCACGGCACACCCAGCTCGGCCGCGAGCGCCGGACCGACCACGCCGGCTCCCGAGCCGTACGTCTCGAAAATTGTCACCACGGGCTTGCTCGACATGACTACCTCCCCACCGGACCTGTCGTCAGGCTAAGGCCTCGCCGACCCGCTGCAACAGGAATGGCAACAAATGCCACGGTGGGGTGTGGTGAGCACGCATGGCTTAGAACAGGGGCATGGACCAACCGACCCCGCCCGAACGGCTCAGCCCCCGGCACGGGATGATCGTGGCGGGCGGTGCGTGCATGATGACGGCCGGCACGTTCGTGTTCCTGAGCGCGTCCATCCTCAATCCGCCCCTGGCGCGCCACTTGGGCGTCGGCCTGTCCGAGGTGATGATCTACAACTCGATGATGGGCATCGCCGGCGTGTTGGCGATGTCGTTCCTCGCCCCGTGGCTCTACCGGGCGATCGGGGTCCGGTCCGCGATCGTCGGGGGTGGGGTCGCGACGGCCCTGAGCGTCGCGGCCGTGGTGCTGGTGCCCAACACGGCCGTCCTGGCCGCCTTGGGCTTCCTGTCCGGCCTCGTCTTCGGCCTGTGCACCACCATGGGGGCCTCCATCCTCATCAACACCTGGTTCGAGGCTCGGCGCGGGACGATGATGGGCGCGGTCTTCGCCAGCGGTGGTCTGGGCGGGATCGCGGCCGGGTTGGTGCTCCCGCCGCTGGTCGAGAGGTCGGGCTGGCAAGCCGGGTTCCTGCTGTTGGCCGTGGTGCTGGTGGCGCTGGTGGTGGTCCCGGGCCTCGTCCTCATCCGCTCGCATCCCGACCGGGTGGGACTCCGCGCGCTCGGTGCGGCGGAGCGCCCGCCGGGCGCGGCCGCCGTGGTCCTGCCGGGCGTCCCGGCCGCGCGCGCGTTCCGGACGCCCCAGTTCGTGGTGCTGGCGTCCGCCATCGTGTTGGTGGGTGTCGTCCAGGCTGTCCAGTCGCACTTCGCCCCGGTCATGGTGGAACGCGGCGTCGACCTCACCGTCGGCGGCGCGCTGCTGTCGCTGATGGCGGCGACCAGCGTGGTCAGCAACATCGCGGTCGGCACCCTGAACGACCGCCGGGGCACCCTGAGCGCGGTGCTGTTCACCCTCGCCTGCCAGGCACTGGCCATGGCCGGGTACGCCGTCGCCCAGGGGTTCGTGCCCCTCGCGGGCGCCACCGTGGTCTTCGCCTTCTCGGTCGCGTTCGGGGGTGTGCTGGTCCCGATCCTGGTGTCGCTGGTGTTCGGGATGCGCGACTACGCGGCGCTGCTGGGCCCGACGATGGCCATGCTGAGCGGCGGTGTCGCCATCGGCACCCCCCTGTGGGGCGTCGTGGTCGACCTGACGGGCAGCTACACGCTCGCGCTGGTCAGCGCGATCGTCCTGTCGATCGCCGCGGCGGGGTTGATCACCTGGGCGTTGAGGAGCGCGCCGGCCCTGCGCTCGCGGATCGAGAGGGAGCTCGGCGAAACCGGGGCCCCTACGATGACCGTATGACTGAGACGACGTTGGTCCTTGTCGGCAACGCCAAGGCGGGCACGGTGTCCGTCCTGCGCCGGACCGGTGGCTCGCTCGAACCGCTGGCTGACACCGTCATCGGGGTCGGCGCCGGCACCTTCGCCGTGGACGCCACCCGCTCGCTGGTCCACTGCGCCACCAAGGAGCCGGAACCCGCGGTGGTCACGCTCCGTCTCGACCGTGCCTCCGGCACGCTCACCGAGGTCGGACGCCGAGCCGCGGCCGACCCGTTGGCCTACCTGTCCCTGACCCGCGACGGCTCCGTCCTGCTCGGCGCCTCCTACCACGGCGGCTGGGGAGCCACCTGGCGGGTGACGGACGGTGTGGTCGGCGACGAGGTGTCGCGCATCGAGTACGCCAACCTGCACTGCGTCGTGCCCGACTCGGCCGGGCGCCACGCCTACTGGGTGTCCCTGGGTGAGGACCTCGTCGCGCAGACCGCCGTCGACGACCACGCCGTCCTGACCCCCCTGGACCCGCCCACCGTCGCCGCGCCCGAGGGATCCGGACCGCGACACCTGGTCCTGTCGGCCAGCGAGGAGTCGGCCTACCTGATCACCGAATTCAGCGGCGAGGTCGTCCGCCTCGAGCGTGACCCCGCGTCCGGAACGCTGGCCATGGCGGAGTCCGTCTCCATCGTCGACCCGGACGCCGGCCTTCGGCACAGCCGGTTCGGGGCGGAGCCCTTGGCGGAGCACCTCATCTGGGGAGCGGACGTGCACCTGGCCGGGTTCGGGGCGTACCTGCTCGCCACCGAGCGGTCGGCCAGCACGATCGCCGTCGTGAAGCTGGAGCCCGAGGGCCTGCTGGGAGGCGTCGTCGGGCTCGTTCCGACCGAGCAACAGCCGCGCGGGTTCGCCGTCGCACCCGATGGACGCCACGTCGTCGTCGCGGGCGAGGGCTCCGGTGCGGTCACGTTGTACGAGGTGTCGGAGGACGGTGACCTCACCGAACGTGACCGTCACCAGACCGGTGCTGGGGCCAACTGGGTGCGTTTCGTCTGACAGGGGCACTAACGTGGGGGCGTGAGTGAAGAAGAAGTGGGCGCCCCGGACGTGACCGACGCCGACGGTGGGGTCACCGAGTCGAGCACAGTTGAGGTCCGAGGCGCTGAGCAGGAGGCCCCAGCGGTGGAGACCTCCGCGGAGGAGGCCCCTGAGCAGGAGGCCCCTGAGCAAGAGGCGGGGCCCGAGACGCCCGCCGGCCCCACGTTCGCCGACCTCGGGTTGGACGACCGCATCCTGAAGGCCCTCCGCGAGTTGGGCTATGAGCGTCCGAGCCCCATTCAGGCCGAGACGATCCCGGCGCTGCTGGCCGGCCACGACGTCGTCGGCCTGGCCCAGACCGGCACCGGCAAGACGGCAGCGTTCGCGCTGCCGATCCTCGAGCGGCTCGCGCCGCGCGCGAAGCACGTCCAGGCGCTGGTGCTCGCTCCCACCCGTGAGTTGGCGCTGCAGGTGGCCGAGGCGTTCGAGACCTACGCGGCCCACCTGCGCGTGAGCCTGCTGCCCGTGTACGGCGGCCAGGGCTACGGCGTCCAGTTGTCGGCGTTGGCGCGCGGGGTGGACGTCGTCGTGGGCACGCCCGGCCGCATCATGGACCACCTCGACCGCGGCACGCTCGACCTCTCCCAGCTCAGGTTCCTGGTGCTCGACGAGGCCGACGAGATGCTCAACATGGGCTTCGCCGAGGACGTCGAGAAGATCCTCGCCGACACCCCCGACGACAAGCAGGTCGCGCTGTTCTCGGCGACCATGCCGCACTCGATCCGCAAGCTGGCCCAGACGTACCTCAAGGATGCCGTCGAGGTGCAGGTGAAGGGCCGGACGTCGACCGCCGCCAACGTCAAGCACCGCTACATGATCGCGTCCTACCAGCAGAAGCTGGACGCCCTCACCCGCGTGCTCGAGGTGGAGAACTTCGACGGCATGATCGTCTTCGTCCGGACGAAGAACGAGACCGAGACCGTCGCCGAGAAGCTCCGCGCCCGCGGCTTCAGCGCCGCCGCCATCAACGGCGACCTCCCGCAGGCGGCCCGCGAGCGGACGATCAACCAGCTCAAGAGCGGAAAGCTCGACATCCTCGTGGCCACGGACGTCGCGGCGCGTGGCCTCGATGTGGAGCGGCTCTCCCACGTCGTCAACTACGACATCCCGACCGACACCGAGAGCTATGTCCACCGCATCGGCCGCACCGGCCGAGCCGGACGCTCGGGCGACGCCATCTCCTTCGTCACCCCGCGTGAGCGACACCTGCTGCGTTCCATCGAGCGCGCCACGGGCCAGGAACTCGCGCACATGCCACTCCCGACAGCCGATGACATCAACGCGACCCGCCTGTCGCGCTTCGACGAGGGCATCACCGCGGCGCTGGCCGAGCCCGAGAAGATCGACTTCTTCCGCGACGTGGTGGCGCACTACGTCCAGGAGTACGACGTCCCGGAGGTCGACGTGGCCGCGGCGCTGGCCGCAGTCCTGCAGGGCGACGAGCCGATGCTGCTCGAGCCCGAGAAGGAGCCCCGCGGGGAGAGGTTCCGCGAGGAGCGTCCGTCCCGCCGTCGTGACGACGAGGGCCCGCGCGACGGATCCTCCCGCGACCGGCGTCCGCGCCCCAGCGGCGGCCTCGTGCCCTGGCGCGTCGCTGTCGGACGCCGGCAGCGCATCACCCCGCGCCAGATCGTCGGTGCCCTCGCCAACGAGGGTGGCCTGTCCAGCGACCAGATGGGTCGCATCAACATCCGTCCGGACCACTCGATCATCGAGCTGCCCGCCGACCTGCCCCGCGACGTGCTGGACCGCCTGTCCCGCACGCGGATCTCGGGTCAGCTCGTCAACCTGCGTCCGGACGAGGGTTCCCAGTTCCAGCGTGAGCGTCCGCGTCGCGACGACAGGGGGAGCCGCGACTACGACGAGAAGAAGTTCAAGAAGCCGCGCAACAAGGGCTGACACTGGGAAGGGCCTGCGACGTAGCGCCATCTGGACCACATCAGGTTCGTGTCGGCGAGTAAGCCCGAGGCATCACCCCTGGTGGCAGCGATTCGGGATGTCCGCGAGGCAACGCGATGTGGTCCAGATGGCGCTACGTCGAAAGGCTCCCGGGGTGACCTGCCCGCCCGGCCGTCAGGAGCGTCACAGGTGGGCACCCACCCCGTCCATCTCGGCGTGCGTGGCCTGCCACTCCCAGAGGGTGCCGGGGCGTCCTCGTCCGGTGACGAGGCGCTTCTGGCTGATGCCGAGCCCTCGCACCGACGCCAGGCGGCGGTTCAGGTTGCCGCGGTCGGGGGCGGTGCCGGTCAGGGACCGCGTGATGGCCACGGCCGCCGCCACCGGGAACGCGGGACCGGTCAGTGCCCGGGTGAACCCCAGGTCGCGCCAGAGGTGGTCGACCAGCAGCGGGCGGCACTCCTCGACCATCTCGTTGTGGTCGAACGCCAAGGGCGGAACCTCGTCGGGGGCGAACCACTTGACGTAGTCGGGGGCCTTCCCCGGATCCTCCGCCACCGCCCACATGACGACCGACAGGGTCTGGCCGCGCGGGTCGCGGTGGGGCTCGTCGAAGACGGTGAGCTGGCCGAGGGCGCGGACGCCGAGGTCCAGCTTGGTGCGGACGGCGCGTTCGGCTGCCCCCGCGAGGCGTTCGCCCTCCCAGAGCGTCACACCGGGCAGGGCCAGTTGGTTGATGAAGGGCTCGATGATGCGTTCCGACACGCCGAGTTCCACCTGGCGAGCGTCGTGGTTGTAACGGAGCGTGATCACGTCGACCGAGACGTTCGAGGTTGGTTTCCGATCCATGTGCTGTGTTCCTTGTGAGACGTCTTTGTCCTGATTTCCTCACACCCTACCCCCGTTTTTTGTCTCGGGGACAAGATTCGGTGGACGTCGCAGCATGCACAGCGGGGGCGTCCTGGTGGACGCCCCCGCTGCCGTCGGGTGATGGTCGGGGTCAGCCGCGCATGAGCCCCATGGTGGTGGGGAGCCACGTGGACAGGACGGGGACGAACACCACGATGAACAGGCCGGCCATCAGGGCCCAGAAGAAGGGCCACAGCTTGCCGATGAGGGCCTCGATCCGGACGTTCGCGACCCTCGCCGCCACGAACAGGTTGTTGCCGATCGGCGGGGACACGTTGCCCAGGCACATGTTGTAGACCATCATCGTGCCGAAGTGGATCGGGTTGACGCCCAGGGCCGTGACGACCGGCAGGAAGATCGGCGTGAAGATCAGGATGGCCGGTGTCGGGTCCATCACGGTGCCGGCCAGCAGCAGGACGACCATGATGATCAGCAGGACGACGACCGTGTTGTCACTGAAGCCGAGCAGCCCCGTGGAGACGAGCTGGGGGATGCGGGCGAACGCCAGGACGAAGCCGAGGATGCCCGACATGCCGATGAGCAGCATGATGATGCCGGTGACCTTGGCGGCCTCGAGGATGATGCCCGGAACGGACTTCAGCGGCAGGGTCCGCTGGATGAGGCCCAGGAGGAACGAGTAGAGCACCGCGATGACGGCGGACTCGGTGGCGGTGAACCAGCCGGCCAGGATGCCGCCGATGACGATGAAGATCATCGCCAGTGCCGGGAGGGCCTTCAGGAAGACCAGGAGGGCCTGGCCGACGGTCGGACGCTGGCGGGTCGACTTGAGTTCGGGGTGCTTCCGGGCGTACAGCGCGACCATGAGGACGCAGACCAGCACCCAGACGAGACCCGGGCCGACGCCGGCCATGAACAGCGCACCGATGGACGTGCCGGACACCAGCGCGTACACGATGAACGTGTTGGACGGCGGGATCAGCATGCCGGAGGGGGACGACATGCCGTTGACCATGGCGGCCCAGGAAGGGTCGTAGCCCTCCTTCCGCATGGTCGGCGTGAGGACGGTGCCCACGGCGGCGGCCGAGGCGACGGACGCGCCGGACACTGCGCCGAACATGGCGTTGGCGACGACGGTCGTCTGGGCCAGCGAGGCCGGCATCCGGCCGGCGAGCAGGAGTGCCAGGTCGATGAGTCTCTGGGCGATGCCGCCCGTGTTCATCAACCCGCCTGCCAGGACGAAGAAGGGGATGGCGAGCAGGGCGAACGAGTTGCTGCCCGCGACGACCTTCTGGGCCGACGTCAGGGCAGCGCCCTGGAAGTCGCCGAGGAGGATGTAGATGGCCACCAGGGAGGGCAGGCCCATCGAAATGGCGACCGGGACGCCGAGGGCGATGCCGATGGTCATGCCGGCGAGCAGCACGATGCTGGCGAGAATGACGGGATCCACCTAGATCGCCTCCTCGAACTCGTCGTTGACGGGGAAGGCCTGTTCAGCCCCGACCAGGACGCGGATGGCGCGCGCCAGCGAGTAGAAGATGATGATGAATCCGGCGACGGGCATGACCAGGTAGATCTGGCCGACGCTGAACGGGAGGGTCGCGATGTCCTGGTTCCAGGCGTTCTGGGCCACGAGCCAGCCGCCCATCACGAACACCGCCCCCATGAAGAAGATGATGGTCGCCTCGATGAGGGCGACCATGACCTTCTGAGCGCCCGGGCGGAACTTCTCCACGAGCATCTCGACGGCGATGTGGCCGCGCTCGGCGAAGACGTAGGCGGCGGAGAAGATGGCCAGCACGACGAAGGTGTAGCGCGCGGCCTCCTCGGTCCAGGGGGCCGAGTTGCCGAGGACCTGGCGGGTGAAGACCTGCCAGCTGACGATGAGGACCAGGGCGACGAAGAGCACGAGGGAGATGCCGGCGAGCACCTTGGCGATGATGGAGCTGATGAGGTCGAGGGCCTTGACGAGGGCGCTGCGATCCTCTGGGGCGACGGCGCGCGCGGCGGTCGATCCGCCGAAGGCCTCACCCACCTCGAGGGGCCGGTCCTCTGGACGTTCGTCCGGGTCGGTGTTCACGTGAATCCTCCGCTGTGAGTGGTGGGGAGTGGTGCGAACGTCCCGAAGGCCGCCGGTCGGTGAGACCGGCGGCCCGGGACATGCGGCGTGGCCGTTACGCGGCGGCCTTGATCTTGTCGTACATCGCCTTCTGGGCGTCCGTCGTCAGGAACTTGTCCTTGAGCGGGGCAAGAGCCGAGGCGTACGCGGCCTCGTCCACCTCGACGAACTGGGCGCCGCCGGCCTTGGCACCCTCGACGGCCTTGGTGGTGTTGGTCTTCCACAGGTCGGTGTGCTGCTTCCAGGCGGCCTCCCAGCCCTCGTCGAAGGCCTTCTGGTCGTCGGCCGACATCTTCTTGAGGGTGTTCGCGTTGATGATCACGAAGTCGGCACCGACGAGGTGACGGGAGTAGGAGTAGTACGGGGCGACCTCGAAGTGCTTCTGGGTGAAGTACGAGATCTCGTTGTTCTCGGCACCGTCGATGACGCCGGACTGCAGGCCGGTGTAGACCTCGGCGTACGCCATGGGCGTGGGGGAGCCCCCGAGCGCCTCGATCATGCTCAGGAAGACGGGGCTCTCCTGGACGCGGATCTTCTTGCCCTGGAGGTCGGCCGGGGTGTTGGCCGGAGCGTCCTTGGTGTACATGCTGCGGGCGCCCTGGGTCAGGCCGCCGAGGACGGTGATGTTGTTGGTGCTCTCGAGCGACTTGTAGACGTCGCCCACGATGGCATCGTCGGAGAGGACCTCCATCTGGTTGTCGATGTCCTCGAAGACCTTCGGCAGGGAGAAGATGACGAAGTCCTTGTTCAGGTTCTCCAGCTGCGGGGCCGAGACGACGGCCATGTCGATGACGCCGGTGCTGACCGACGACAGGTACTCGCCCTGGTCGCCGAGGGTCGAGTTCGGGAACACCTGGATGTTCCAGCGACCGTCGGTCTCCGTCTTCAGCTTCTCGCCGAAGGCGGTGAGGGCGATGTGGGTCGGGTGCGTCTCGGTCTGGTTGTGGGCGAGCTTCATGGTGACGGGGGCCGCGTTGGCGCCACCCGAGCCGGCGGTGTTGGCCGGCGCGGCGGTGCCGCCACCGCACGCGCTGAGGCCGAGGGCCGCCACCGCAGTGGCTGCGATGAGGGCGAGACGGGACTTGCTCCGCATGTTTTCTCCTTCGAGGGCACTGGTGCATCCGGCGGACGGTCAGGCCGGGAATCCCGGCTGCCGCGGACGAAGCAGTGCGCTGGCTTCCTTGCCTTCACGGTTTGTGTTGGGCTGGGAGGCGGCGGCGAGCCCCCTCCCGGTCAGCTCATTCTCAGGACGCGAGTGGAAGCGGGATCGAAGTTTCCACGAGTTGCCATGCCGGGACAGCCACTTGTGACCGCGCCGTGACCTTCTGACTTGGAACGATGGCGGACCCGGACCCCTGCATCTGGGTTGGCCGGGGCAGTACGGGCCGGGCCGGACACGTCCGGATCGCCGAGTTGTCCACAGCGCGTCGCGAGAAGAGGTGCATCGCGCCACGGAACCTGTTTAGGCTCAACGTGACTCACCCCCCAGAACCGAGGACCAGACCCCCATGGACACCCCAGTTCCGGACGCCCTGCGTCCACGCATCCGTACTCGGCGCAGCCCGCTGTGGCTCCTGGCCGGAGTGCTCGCCGTCTGCCTCGGTGGCCTCGCCTCGGCATTCGTCTTCCTGCAACTCGCCGCCGCCGAGCCGGTGCTGCGGGTCAATCGCACCGTCCATCGCGGTGAGGTCATCCAGGCCGCCGACCTGTCGGTGGTGTCGATCGGTTCCGGGGTGGACGTCCCGACCGTCCCCGACCGGCGCGCCGGCGATGTCATCGGTCAGGCGGCCGCCACCGACCTGCCCGGCGGGTCGCTCCTGGTCGATGGCTCCTGGGGAGCGGGCGGCGTCCCGCACGGGAGCGCGCGCGTGGGCGTCCGCCTGCCCGCCGGGCGTTATCCGTCCACCGACCTACGTCCCGGTACGGAGGTGCTGGTCGTCGCGCTGCCGGCCGCGGGCGCGGCCGAGGGGGAGCTCCCGGGCAGCGTGGCCGCGACGCTGGTGGATGCCCCGAGCAGCCAACCCGACGGCTCGTCGGTGTTCGCGGTCACCGTCCCGGAGGGTTCCGCCGAGCAGGTGGCCCGTCTCGCGGCGGTGGACCGGGTGGCCCTGGTGCAGACGGGCGGCGGACGATGAGCCTGCTCGTCCTGACCAGCGCGTCCGGAGCGCCGGGCGTCACCACCACGGCCCTCGGCCTGACGCTGTCCTGGCCGCGGGACGCGGTGCTGATGGACGCCGACCGTTCCGCCTCGCAGGCGGTCCTGGCCGGATACCTGGCCGGCCAGTCCATGTACGGCACCGGGATGCAGGGCCTGTTGCAGGCGCATCGGGAGCGACGCCCCCTCGACGCCGCGCTGGCAGCCCAGTGGCGTCCCCTGCCCGACCTGCCCCGCCGGGCGGATGAGCCGGCCCCGGGCGAGCGCCGTGTGGTGCCGGGCTTCACCCACCTGGGCTCCGTCGACCTGTTCGAGGGCGTCTGGCCGGGGCTCACCGAGGCCGTACGCCGAGCGCCGTTCGACGTGGTGGTGGACGCCGGGCGCACCGGTCATCGCGGGCTCCCCGCCTCCCTCGTGGGTGGGGCGGACGCCGTGGCGCTGGTGTGCCGGACGTCCCTGGTGTCGCTGGCGGGGCTCCGCCTGCACCTTGCGCCGCTGGTGGATGAGGGTGCACCGGGTCGTGTCGGCCTGATCCTGGTCGGGCCCGGGCGTCCGTACGGGGCGCGCGAGGTCGCGGAGCAGTTCGGGGTCCCGGTGCTGGCCGAGGTGGCGTGGGATCCGTCGGCCGCCGCCGAGCTTGCCGAGGGCGCCCCGGTCGGACGGCGCTGGGTGCGCACGGCGTTGGCCCGTTCCTACGCCCGGGCGGCATCGGTCCTGTCCGAGAGCCTGCGCGCGGGCGCCCTGGTGGCGTCGTGAGCAGCGGGACGATGAAGCGGTTGGCGGACATCCCCCTGCTCGCCGGGGAGCCGGCGGACTGGGCCGTGGGCACCGAGGAACTCCGTCGCGCGGCGGTGCCCCTCCGCGGTGACGACGCCGTCGACTGGGGGCTGATCGTCGTGCTGCGTCGCCGCGCGTCCGACCAGGTGACGCGCGAGACGGAGGCGCACGCCGAGCGTGCGGGCACCCCGATGCCGGACGCCGATCGCCGCCTGCTCGCGCGTTCGATCATCGCTCGCGTCGTCCGCGCGCACGCCGAGGAGCGGATCCAGCTCGGTGAGCTGTGGACGGTGGAGCGCGAGAACACGTACGCCCTGGCGCTCGAGGACGCCATCTTCGGCTACGGCCGTCTCCAGCCCTTGTTCGAGCTGCCGGACGTGGAGAACATCGAGATCCACGGGTACGACTCGGTCGTCGTCCAGTACGGGGACGGCCATCGCGAGCAGTTGCCGCCCGTGGCCGATTCGGACGAGGAGTTGGTCGAGGCGATCCGGTTCCTCGGCGAGTCCGTCAACCCACCGCGTCCGTTCGACGACGCCCACCCCACCATGACCCTGGCGCTCGGCGACCGCCACCGCCTCCATGCCATCGGTTTCGGCTTGTCGTTCCGTCCTTCCATCGTCATCCGACACCACATCCTCACCACGATCGACCTGCCCGAACTGGTCGATCGCGGCATGATGCCGGACGACGTGGGGCGCCTGCTGCACGCGGCGGTGCTGAATCGCACCTCGATCGTGATCGCCGGCGACCAGGGTGCGGGCAAGACGACCCTGCTGCGCGCTCTCATCGCATCCATCGCTGAGAACGAGAGGTTCGGGACTCTGGAGACGGACTACGAGCTGTTGACCCACCTGCAGCCCGGTCGCCGGAACATCTTGGCACTCCAGGCGCGCGTGGGGCTCGGCGAGGTCGCGGACGGGCGGCACGTCGGCGAGTTCTCCGTCGCGCAGCTGATCCCCGAGGCACTGCGCCAGAACCTCGCCCGCCTGGTGATCGGGGAGGTCCGCGGGGTGGAGGCGGGCGCGATGTTCGAAGCCATGCAGTCCGGAGCGGGAACGTTGAGTACGACGCACTCCCACTCGGCCGCCTCGACGATGGACCGCCTGGCCGCGCGCGTCGCGCAGGGCGGCGTGCTCACGGTTGATGAGGCCTACCGGCAGATCGCGATGCACATCGGCCTGATCGTCCACGTGCACCTCCGCGACGAGACGTGGCGCGGCGGCGTCCGCACCAGGCAGGTGTCGCAGGTGATAGCGCTGACCGGTGCGATGGAGGGCAACCGTCCGGTCAGCCACCTCGTGTACCAGGCGGCGACGGAGGTCGAGCCGGAACGGTTCCAGCCCGAGGCGCGCATGATGGACGAGCTGAAGCCGTTCCTCGCGAGTTGGCGGGCGTCCCGATGAGCCTCTTGGCGGCCGTGCTGGCGGGGATGCTCCTGGCTGCAGGCCTGGTGATCCTGGCGGCGTCCGCTGCCGGCGTTCTCGTGGCCACACCGCGACGGTCCTCCACAGGCCTGTGGAGGAAGGCTGTGGACAACCTGCGCAGCGCGTCCGGCCGGTCGCGCCTGACGCTGGTCGGGGGCGTGGCCGGCGGCATCGCCGTCACCTTGTGGACGCAGTGGCCGATCATGTTGTTGGTGGTTCCGGCCGGGCTCTACGGCGTCCCCCACCTGCTCAGGGCGCCGCGGCAGGGCCAGGTCGAGTCGCTCCAGGCCCTCGACCGATGGGTGCGTGGGATGGCCGCGACGATGGCCACGGGGAAGTCGATCACCGACGCGCTCCGGCTCTCGGCCCGGACGCCACCTCCGTTGCTCGCCGACCACCTCGTCCTGCTGATCCGGCGACTGGACGACCGGTGGCCGGTGCCGCAGGCGCTGTTGGCCATGGCGGACGACCTCGACTCGGCCGACGCGGACGCCGTGCTGGCCAGCCTCGTCCTGGCGAGCCAGCGCGGCGGAGGCGGCGCCACGACGACCCTGTACGCCCTCGCGGACTCGATCCAGGAACGCCTCAAGGTGCTGCGGGAGGTGGAGGCGGAGCGGGCCAAGCCGCGCGTGGTGGTCAAGCAGGTGACCCTCATCACCCTGGTGCTCCTCACGGTGTCCCTGCTGTTCGCCCGCGACTTCTTCGCCCCGTACGGAACCCCGCTGGGCCAGGCGATCCTCGCCGGCCTCATCGTGGCCTACGTCGGGTCCCTGGTGATGCTCCGGCGGATGACGCTCCCGCGCGACCGCGAGCGGATCCTGAGGAGCGTGTCATGACCCCGTGGCTGCTGATCCTGCCGGGTGCCCTGGTGGGGCTCGGGCTGTGCCTGGTCGTGCTGGCCTTCCGTCCCCGCCACGCCCGGCTGGCGGACGCCCTGGGTGCGCTCGACCGGGACGTCCCGTCGGACGAGGAGGTGCTCGACGCGGCAGGAGCGAGGGGGCTGGAGCGTCTCGGTGCCTGGTGGATCCGGGGCCGTCAGGTCGTCGCCCGTCCGGAGCTGGAGCGCAACCTGCGGCTGCGGGGTCGCTCGCTGACCAGCCACTACACCCGGAAGGTGGTCCTGGCGGGTGTGGGCCTGCTCGCTCCGTTCCTCCTCGCCCTCGTCGCGTGGGTGGCCCTCGACGAGATCTCACCCCTCCCGGTGGTCGCCGGCCTCGGATTGGGGCTGGTGTGCTGGTTCGCGCCCGACGTCCTGCTGCGTGGTGCCAGCGCCGAGGCGACCGAGGATGCCACCGAGGCCCTGCTGACCTTCTTCGACCTCGTGACGCTCGAGCGCCTCGCCAACCAGTCGGGCACCCAGGCGTTGCATGCCGCCGCTGCGCTCTCCGACGTCCCGGTCTTCGCCTCGATCAGGGCGGCCCTGGACCGGTCGCGACTCCAGCAGAGGGCACCCTACGGAGACCTGAAGGAGCTGGGCCGCGACCTCGACCTCCCCGCGCTGCGTGACCTCGCGGACGTCATGAAGCTCGACGAGGCGGGCGCCTCCTTGTCGACGGCGTTGCGCGCACGCGTCCGCGAGTTGCGCGACGGCCACCTCAGCGCCATGAAGATGGCGGCCAACGAGATGTCCGAACGGATGACGACGTGGATGGTGATCCCCACGTTGGCGTTCGGGCTGTTCTTCCTCGCACCACCGCTGCTCACTCTCGTGACCGGCGGCTGACCACCCCCACCACCCACCCCAAGGAGAATCCCGATGACCACCCTGACCCTCGCTCAGCGCGCCCTCGTTCACCGCGCCCTCGGCACCGCCCTGACCTGGCGCGACCGCCTCCGCTCCACGCGACCCTCCACGCTGACGAAGCGTGACGAGCGAGGGCTCTCCCAATCCACCGAACAGGCCCTCCTCGTTGCGGGTGCTGTCGCCGTGGCCGGCACCATCGTGGGCGCTGTCGTCCTGTTCGTCGGGGCGCGTCTCGGCGCGGCCGGCCTGGCGGTCGGCGGATGACCGGCGGCGGCCGGCTGCCGACGAGGGACGCGCGCGGAATGTCGGGGTCGGTCGAGTGGGCACTCCTGGTGCCCGCCCTGCTGCTGTGCGTGCTCGGCGCCCTCCAGGTGGGCCTGTGGCTGCACGGCCGGACGGTCGCCTCACACGCCGCCGTCGTCGCCGCCGAGGAGGCGGCGCGTCTGGGGGTCGGCGAGGCGGACGCCCGCGCCCTGGGCGCCAGGATCGCCGCTGCCGGAGGCCTGACGGACCTTCAGGTGCACGTGGTCGTCGATGCCGACAACGCCCGGGCCACCGTGCGCGGTCGGATGCCGACCTTCCTCGACCTGGGCCAGACCCGGGTCACGCAGCAGGCAACCCGCCCCCGCGAGCTGGTGACCCGCCCATGACGAACCGCCGTCAGGAGCGCGGGCTGTCCGCCTCGGTCGAGATGGCCGTGCTCGTGCCGGCACTCCTCCTGGTCATCGGCCTGGTGATCGGGGGCGGCCGGGTCGCCCTGGCCCGCCTCGCCGTCCAGCAATGGGCGGACTCGGCCGCGCGCACCGCGACATTGGCCCGCGATGCCGCCGGTGCGACCGAGCGTGCGCGGGCGGTCGTCGCATCGGACGCCGCGGGCTCGACCATCCAGTGCAAAGGGAGTTGGGACCTGTCGGTCGACACGTCCGACTTCTCGTTGCCCGTGGGCCGGCCGGGTTCGGTGCACGTCACGGTCCACTGCGCCGTCCCGCTGGCAGACCTCCTGCTGCCGGGAGTGCCCGGCGCCCTGACCGTGGAGGGCCGGGCGTCCTCCACGCTCGACCGCTATCGAGGGAGAAGCTGATGCGTCGCGTCCTGGCCCTGTTCGCTCTGATCCTGCTGGCGGTCGTCCCCCCAGTCGCCCTGGTCGCCTGGGGGTTCACCGACTGGGGCGCGATCCACCTGTGGAGCCCCACGGACATCCGCGTGTTGCTCGCCGCGTTGACGGCGCTGGCCTGGGTCGCCTGGGTGACCTGGGCCGTCGCCCTCGTCGTCGAGGTGGTCCTCGTGGTGTCCGGACACCGGATCCGTGTCCCGACGCCGGGGCTGTCCGTGCCGCGGGCGCTGGCCGCGTCCTTGGTGGCGACCATCCTGGCGGCCGGGGCGACCTCCGCGCACGCGGCGCCCCTGCGGGCGGACGAACCCGCGTCTGTGCTGGCTGCCACCCGGTCGGACGCGACACCCACTCCCCGCCACGAGACGCAGGACGCACCCATCGACCGCCCCGCCCCCGGCCCGACCCACACCGTGGCGGCCGGTGACGACCTCTGGAGCCTGGCGGAGCGGTACCACGGCGAGGGGAGCCAGTGGCGCAACATCGTGGCCGCCAACCCGGCGTTGCAGGACGATCCCCTGCAGCGGCTGGTTCCCGGCTCCGTCCTGTCGATCCCCGACCCGGTCATCCTGGTCACCGTCCGCGACGGTGACACGTTGAGGGGGATCGCGGCGGAGCACCTGGGCGACGAGGCGCGCTGGCCGGAAGTCCATGCCCTCAACGCAGCACGGATCCCCGACCCGGACCTGATCCTGTCAGGGTGGGTCCTGAAGGTCCCGATGACGGCCCTGCCCGGTTCGGCTGTCCCGGCACCGGTCGCGGAGGTCGTGGCGCCGCCCGAGGCCGCAGCATCCGAGACCGAGGCCCCAGTTCTCGAGACCGAGGCCGATGCCACGGTCTCGCACGCCTCGCCCACGGAGCCCGAACAACGCCTGCTCGCGCCCGGAGCGGAAGCCGCGCCGACGGTCGGCCTGGTGGGCGGCATGACGGCGCTGTCCGCGGCCGCCGTCATCGGTGGCGTCGGGCTGCGGCGTCGGGTCCAGGCGCACCAGCGTCCGCTCGGACGGCGCTACGTGCAGCCCGGCGCCGACCTCGCCCGCTACGAGGCCGCCCTCACCCGGGTCGCCGAGCCGGCGGCTGATCGGTCCGCCCTGCTGGGGCGGGCCATGCGGCTCCTGTCCCGGCACTGGTGGGAGGGCGGCAAAACGCCCGGGCGGCTCGTCCATGCCAGCGTCGCCCCGGACGACCTGACCCTCACCTTCGAGGAGGCGAACCCTCCGGCCCCACCGGGATTCACCAGGCTCGGGGCGTCCCTCGTGATCGGGTGGTCCGCCCTGGCCGCGCTGGAGGACGTCGACCATCCCGTCGCCTTTCCCGCCCTGGTGACGCTGGGGGAGTCCGAGCCCGGTCACACCGTCCTGGTGGACGCGCTGGCCTCGGGCGTCCTCGGGATCCGCGATGACGGGGCGCAGGTTCGCGGAGAGGTGCTGTCCGCGATGCTCGTCGAGCTCGCGTGCTCGCCGTGGGCGGAGGAGGTGGGGCTCCTCGTGGTCACCGACAATCCCCACTTCGCCGAGTCGGCGGGTGAGGGCCGCATCTTCTGCGACGACGACGTGGAGGCCGGGATCGCCACGGTGGAACGCCTCGTGCGGGAGCGGGCCCGGTTCCTGGGGGAGCGGGAATGGGACGACCTCCGCCTCGACCCGGACCTGGCGGAGGCCTGGTCGGCCCAGCTCGTCCTGTTCGAGGTCGCGCCCGATGCGGCCCAGCTGGCTCGCTTGGAGGCGGCCATCGCCCAGCGCCCGTGTGGCGTGGCGGCCGTGGTGCCCGTCCCCTCGGAGGCCACCACGTCGGCGGACTGGGTCCTGACGCGGCGGGACGGGATGCCGCGACTGACCGGAGCCTCGCTCGACGTGGTGCCCCAGACCCTCCCCGCCCACGCCACGGACGCCTTCGCCGACCTCTACCGACTCGCCAACAATCCCACCACCACGCAGGCCCCCTGGTGGCGGGCTCCCCGAGAGGACGACGTGAACATCATCGCGCTGCGCCCCGTGGCGGTCCCGTTGCCCGAGGAAGCGACGGGCCCTCGGCTCAACCTCCTCGGGCCGGTCCAGCTGGTCGGGTGCGCCGGGCCCGAGCCCTCGCGGGCCGTCCGCCAGTGCATCGAGTACTGCGCGTGGCTCCACCTCCACCCCGGCAGCTCGCCGGCCCAAATGGTGAGCGCGCTCCTGGTCGCCGAGGGCACCCGGCGGTCCAACATGAGCCGCCTTCGCACATGGCTGGGCGCCCGTCCGGACGGTGGCCTGTACCTGCCGGACGCCTACTCGGGACGCATCACCCTCGAGGGCGTCTCCTCCGACTGGGAGGAGTTGTCCCTGCTGGTGGCCGGCGGTGTGAACCGGGCCCGCCCGGAACGGCTCATCGCCGCGCTCGAGTTGGTTCGGGGCGAGCCGCTGGCGGACGCCGCGCCGGGGCAGTGGGGCTGGGCGGAGGAGTTCCGGTCGGACGCCGCCGCCCTGGTCCGGGACATCGGCGTCGTGGCCACCCGGACGGCCCGCGAGCAGGGCGACCTGGAGACCGCCCGCTGGGCGGCGAACCGCGCCCTGTCCGCCATGCCGGACGACGAACTGCTGCTCGCCGAACGCATCCGCACCGAACACGCTGCCGGACGCTCCGATGAGGTCGCACGGCTTGTTGACCGCGTCATCCGGACGGCGCGGGGTCTCCGGCTCGACCTGTTCCCGGAGACGGTCGAACTGCTCCAGGACGTGATCGAGGGACGCCGTCGTGCGCGGGCGTGAGCCGTGGGCGTGAGCCGCAGGCGCGTGCCGATCCTCACATCGGCAGGGGGAGGACGAACGACACCACCAGGGCGCCGACCGTGGTCATCAGCAACGCCACGGCGATGATGATCGCGACCACGCGAACCGCCCGACTGTGGCGTGGCGCGGGGTCGAGTTCCTCACCCGGACGCGGTGTCAGTTCCGGGGGCAGCACATCAGGCCCCCACGACCAGGAACGCGGAGACCACCAGCGCCAGCCCGGCCAGGATCGCCAGGCCGCCGAGCACGAGCCCGACGATGGCGACGACCTTGAACCAGTCCCGGCGCCGCTCGGGCTGTTGCTCATCCACGGCGCCAGCGTACCCACCGCGCCGGACCCGACCGACGCCGGGCCGGACCGACGCCAGGGCCGCGCCCCGGCCGTCCGTCAGGGGCGTTCGAGCCGGGCCCGCAGGTCGCGCAGCAACCAGGGCAGCTCGGTCTGGACGGCGGTGATGCCGAGGTCCATGATCCGCGACCACGCGGCGGCCGGGTTCTCGGCGATGGCCTTCTCGTCGTCGTAGCCCCCGAACAGCGGAATGCCGGTCGTCAGGGTCTCCGAGTTGACCCAGCTGAGCAGGCGGTCGCGGTCCAACTGCTCGATGGTGTCCTTCTGGAACCACGGGTAGTCCTCGTCGTGGGCGATGAGCTCCACCCCGACGAGGTTGATGTCGTCGTCGTGGATCGGGAGGCCCTGCACCTCCTCGAGGGTGGAACAGATGGCGAGCACCGGGTACTTCGTCCGGTGCTGGCGCAAGCGCTCGATCGCGTCGTACTCCCACGCGGGCACCTTCAGCAGCACCTGGCTCGTCATCCCGAGCCCGTCCAGCACGCGCAGCAGGGTCGGCCACCGCCACCAGGACCGGTCGAGCGCGAACACGACCGGAAGTCCCCGGAATTCCCCCAGCAGCTTCTTCAGGCGCTCCACGCGGGCACGGTGCCCGGGGCGGTCCTTCCACCGATAGGTCAGGTCGTTGATCTCGGAGGTCGTCATCGTCTGGATGTTGCGGTCCACGCCCAACAGTTCGTTCTCGAACCCGTCGTGGAACGCGTAGAAGCTGTGGTCGACGCTGCTCGACACGTCGATCTTCACCACGTCGGCCCCCGACAGGAGCGCGGCACGGACGGCCAGGGTCGTGTTGCTGGGGATGGTGCCCACCGCAACGCCGCCATGGGACACGACGAGGGGTCGATGCGCCTGCGCCAACTCGTTCAACAACGCGTTGGTGTCTGCGTGCGCCGGATCTCCGAACAAACCATCTCTCCTTGTCAGGAAGACGGGCGGCAGTGCCCGGCCGACACGCAGTGTATCCGGGGCCACGTCCGCGGGCTGCTGCTTCATCGAGTATTCGGACAAAGTCCGTGCGGACAGCGCGGGGCGGCCCGGCCCGGGCCCCTGTGGGAGAATGACCCCTGCCTGCGACGAAGGAGTGGAAAATGGCCGAGTTCCTCTACGAAGACATGCTTCCGATCGGTGCCGACGAGACGCCGTACCGTCTGGTCACGACCGACGGCATCGAGACCGTGGAGGGGCCGGACGGCCGACAGTTCCTGAAGATCGCCCCGGAGGTCTTCTCCCAGCTCGCGGAGACGGCGATGCACGACATCGCGCACTACCTGCGTCCGGCGCACCTCGCCCAGCTGCGCAGGATCATGGACGACCCCGAGGCGTCCGACAACGACAAGTTCGTCGCGCTCGACCTGCTGAAGAACGCCAACATCGCCGCCGGCGGCGTCCTGCCCATGTGCCAGGACACCGGCACCGCGATCGTGATGGGCAAGCGCGGCCAGCACGTCCTCACCGAGGGCACGGACGAACGCCCGCTCAGCCAGGGCATCTACGACGCCTACACCAAGCTCAACCTGCGCTACTCGCAGAACGCCCCGATCACCATGTGGGAGGAGAGGAACACCGGTTCCAACCTGCCCGCGCAGGTCGAGCTCTACGCCGACACCCAGCCGGGCCACGAGAACCAGTACAAGTTCCTGTTCATGGCCAAGGGCGGCGGTTCGGCGAACAAGAGCTACCTCTACCAGGAGACCAAGGCGGTCCTGAACGAGGACGCGATGATGCGCTTCCTCGACGAGAAGCTCCGCGCACTCGGCACCGCGGCCTGCCCGCCGTACCACCTCGCGATCGTCGTCGGCGGCACCTCGGCGGAGTTCGCGCTGAAGACCGCCAAGTACGCGTCCGCGAAGTACCTCGACTCGCTGCCGACCTCGGGCTCGATGAGCGCGCACGGCTTCCGCGACGTCGAGTTCGAGCAGAAGGTGCTCAAGCTCACCCAGGACTTCGGCATCGGCGCCCAGTTCGGCGGCAAGTACTTCTGCCATGACGTTCGCGTGATCCGGCTGCCGCGCCACGGGGCGTCCCTGCCGATCGCGATCGCCGTCTCCTGCTCCGCCGACCGCCAGTGCCTGGCCAAGATCACGCCCGAGGGCGCGTTCATCGAGCAGCTCGAGATGGAGCCGGCGAAGTACCTGCCGGACGTCGTCCCGGCCGACCTGGACGCCGAGGCGTCAGGGGTGTCGGGCACCGGCAAGGGGGCCGCGGTGAAGATCGACCTGAGCCGGCCGATGGACGAGATCCTGGCCGAGCTCTCCAAGCACCCGGTGAAGACCCGCGTCTCGCTGACCGGCACCGTCGTCGTCGCCCGCGACATCGCGCACGCCAAGATCAAGGAGCGCCTCGACCGCGGCGAGGAGATGCCGCAGTACCTCAAGGACCACCCGGTCTACTACGCCGGTCCCGCCAAGACGCCTGCGGGGATGGCGTCCGGCTCGTTCGGCCCCACCACCGCCGGACGCATGGACTCCTACGTCGCGCAGTTCCAGGCCGCCGGAGGCTCGAAGGTCATGCTGGCCAAGGGCAACCGCTCCCAGGCCGTGACGGACGCCTGCGCCACCCACGGCGGCTTCTACCTCGGGTCGATCGGTGGCCCCGCGGCTCGCCTCGCCCAGGACTGCATCAAGTCCGTCGAGGTGCTGGAGTACCCCGAGCTGGGCATGGAGGCGGTCTGGAAGATCGAGGTCGAGGACTTCCCGGCGTTCATCGTCGTGGACGACAAGGGCAACGACTTCTTCGCCGAGGTCACCAAGCCGGTGCTGCTGCAGGTGGCCAAGCGCGCCTGATCACGCGCGAGAGGGGGGCCGGGTCTGGTGGGGTCAGCCGAACCGGCCCGCCATCTCGCACACCCAGTCGCTCGGCCGAGGGGACGCCAGCGCGGCCTGCACGCGGGCGATGGCGTCAGCGTCCAGCACCTGGTCACCGCCGGGATAGAGGATGCGCTCCTCCTTCAGGTTGTGCGCCTCCAGCACCTCGACCAGGAGGTTCCAGCGGTCGGTGACGTCCTCACCGATGGCGACGCCGGCTTCGATGGCGTCCAGCGCGTCCCACAGCTGCCCGTGCTCGCGCAGCATCACCATGATCGGGCCCACGAACCCGGCCTCGCGCAGCGGCGGGAAGTGCTCCTCCTCCTCGACCCAGATGTGGTGGCGCAGCCCCTCGGCTCCGGCCACCAACTCCGCGAGGTCCGGCTCGCCCGCCTCCAGGGACGCCGCGAACGCCGCCAGATGGGCGTCGATGCGGCGGTGGTCATCCTCGAGGGCAGCCCCGACGGTCTGGTCCATGCTCAGGGCTCAGCCCTGCTCGGACGCCGTGGCGTCCGGCTCGTCGGGGAGTCCACCCTCGGTGTCCGATTCGTTGTACCCGTACGCGACGTGGGCGGCCGGGTCGGCCTGCTCCTGGGTGACGCGTTCGTCGATCGACTCGTGCACCCCCGGCGGGTCGGTGTGCAGTTCGGCGTCCACCGGCACGTTGGGGTCATCCGGGACCATCTGCGCCGCGTCCGCGCCGTCGTACACCAGCTCGCGGGTGTCGAGGTCCTCGGCGGTCACCTGGCCGTAGGGGCGGTTGGCGTCGGCCGTCTCCACGGGGTCCAGATCCTCGAGGCCGTCGAGGTTGCCGTCCTGTGCGTCCATGCTCATCCACCCAGCGTGACGAGCGACACGCTCACATTCAAGAGCCCCGCAGGAACGCGTCCACGCGGGCGATGTAGCCCGGACGGTCCAAGAAGTATCCGCCGCAGTGGTAGGTGTCCTCGAACGTGACGAACGTGCAGGCCGGACCAGCGGCGTCCGCCAATTGCTCGGCGTGCGCGTAGGGGATCACCTGGTCGTCGGTCGCGTGCATCAGCAGGACGGGACGCGGTGCGAGCCGCGCGATGGCGTCCAGCGGCCGGACCTGGGCGTACGAGTAGCCGTGGCGCAGCCGGTTGACGAGGTCCGCGACCGGCAGGATCGGCCGCGACGGCAGGCGGAGGCGCCGGTAGCTGGCCGCCACGACGTCGCCCAACGACGTGAACGGCGAGTCGAGCACGAACGCCGACACGCGCGGGTCGTCCGCGCCCTCGAGGATCGCCGTCGACGCGCCCATCGAGAACCCCACGACCGCGATACGGGCGTCCGGACGCCGACGCGCGGCCAGGTCGATGGCGGCGCGGAGGTCCGCCTGCTCGTGGTGCGACAGGGACAGGGGGCCGTCGCCCGAATCACCGTTGCCCCGGAAGTCGAACAGGAGCACCGTGTGGCCGGCGCGCCACAGGCCCGAGCCGATCCCGAGCAGGTCGGACTTGCTGCCGCGGTGCCCGTGGGCGCACACGACCACGAGCTCGGAGTCGGGCCGGTCGAGCCACCACCCGGCCAGCGGGACGCCGTCGGCGGAGGCGAAGCGGACGCCCTCGGCGTCCGCCCGCACTTCGAAGGGGGTGAACGCGTAGTCGGGAAACGCGCGCCGCGGGCCGTTCAGCCGCCACGCGGTGAAGCCGGCCACGCCCAGGGCCCCGAGCCCGAAGCCCGTGGCGAGCGAGGCGGCGGCGGTGGCCATGCGGCGGCGGGGGATGCGGCGGCGGGGCATGCGTTTCTCCTATGTCAAGCGGCTGCCGGGATGCAGGTCCCGAGGGTCGCTTCGTGGTCGGTCTTCAGGGTGTTGTAGACGATGCGGGCGAGGCGTCGTTTGAGGCAGCGCAGGGCTTCGGGGGTGGACATGCCCTCGGCCTTCTTCCGTTCGTAGTACACCTTCCCGAGGCCGCCTGCCAGCCGGATCTGGGTGAGGGCGATCCGATGGATCGCCACGTTCAGCTGCCGGTTGCCGGACCTGGTCAACCGGACCCGTCCTTCGGTCCGGCCAGACCACACCGGGATCGGTGCGATCCCGGCATGCCGGGCGAACTTGGCCTCGGTCGCGAACCGCGTGACACCTGCTGTCTCGCCGACCAGCTTGGCCGCGGTCAACACCCCGCAGCCAGGCATGGCCACCAACGAAGGGGCCACCCTGACCACCGAGGCGGCAATCCTGCGCTCCAGCTCGTTGACCCGACGCGTGAGCGCAACGACGTCGTCGAGCTCCGCCAAGGCCAACTCGGCCACGATCCCCGGCAAACCCACCAGCCACCCACGCAAGGCCTGTTGGGTGGCCTGACGGTCAAGCGACCGGGGCGCCGGCACACGCTCGGGGTCGAGTTCATGGATCCGCCACAACAAGCTGTTGATGATCCTGGTCCTGGTCGACACCAACGATTCCCGGTAGTCAACCAGCAGTTTCAACTCCCGTGACCCCTCATCGTGCGACGCAACCGGCAGATCGGGTTCCCGCAAGAACGCCCGCGCCACCGCCAACGCGTCGATCGGATCAGACTTCCCCCGCGTCCGTGCGACCCGACGCTGCTCGGCCATCATCTTCGGCGGCACCCGCACCACCTTCTGCCCGACCGTGAGCAGGTCACGTTCCAAGCGGGCCGACAGGTGCCGGCAGTCCTCGATGGCCCACACCAACTCGGCCCCGAACTCGCCGGTGGCCCAGGCCCACGCCTTCGCGTGCCCCTCGCTGGTCGCTTTCACCGTGAACTGGCCCAGCTTGCGGCCGACCTCGTCGACCGCAACGAACGTGTGGGCCTGCTTGTGAACATCCACACCAACGACAACCATGGTGGTTGCCTCCTTTCACCTGATCAGTGGAGGACGGTCGGAACCGGTCGGCGGACACATCTCAGTGGGGGCGATGCCACGCTCCTATCAAGTCACGCCGGCCGGTTCCTTCCCACCAGCCGACGGCAAAACGCATGGACGCCACATCCCCACAAAAAGGACTCCCGGCACGAAGCCTAAGAACCAGCCGACTGATGGTCAGGATCCAACCACCGCAACCGCGGTACCACCACCCTGACACTGA